>JBGALP010000212.1:0-8617 GCA_044223805.1 Agriterribacter sp. | reverse complement strand
CGGCTGCAATCCACTTAACGATGTTTTTAAACTTAAAGGCCGCCACCGGAGCCGGTGGCTGGAGCGTATTCATCCAATAGTAAATGGAGAAACGTGCTACCGATGCCGCTTTAAGGGCAATTTCACGACCTTCAGGGTTAAGCAGGTTATTCTGCATTATCCTGCTCTCAAAATCCACAATCATGGCTTTAATGACCGGATAGGGACTATTGCTTTCCGAAAGTCGCTTTATCAATTGCACCAATGAATCCAGGGCGGCCTTTACTGGTTCTTCATAAGGACAATTAGCTATAAGAGTTTCGATATTTTCGTTGCTCTGCCTTACCGTGTGGTTTACTGTTAAGAAAAATGATGCAGGCGGTTCAATACGTTTCGTTTCTCTGCAAAAGCGAAGTACGCATTGGGTTGATGCCGCTACATCCGGTGTATCCGTAACAGGCTTGCAATTCTGTACGTATGCAACGATCTGATTATGCCAATAGCCTATGCTATCAAAGGCATTTTCCGGGTTTTCGGGGCTTATCTCATCAGATGCTGATTTGGACATTGCAATTTTATTTTCTGCTTCTGATATTACAGCTTCGTTATCCTTTTTACATGCTGAAAGGCTTATTATAAACGCCAGCAGCATTAATATTTGACTTCTCATTTCACTTTGTTTTTACGTTATAAATAGTTTCCTCCTCACAATTCCAACTTCACGACCATTTATATAGCCGAACTACTTAACCTTGATTGATACCTTGCCTTCTTTTCTTTTTGTTAGATGCCTTCGGTATCTCAGGGCCATCATCTTCAGCAGGTGTCTGCTTTTCCTTTTTACCATCTTGTTTAACTGACTGGCTTTCGCCTTCAGACTGCTGTTCTTTTTTCGCCTGTCTGTTATCCACCCTTTGCATACTGTTATCATATATGTTGATTGTCTTGAATTGGGGGTTAGCTTCGATGTATTGTTTTTGCTCTGCACCGTTGATTTGAAAGGTGGCAGATTGCAGGTTTCCTTTTTTAAGGGAATCCATCAGATTGGATTTGTATTCTTCATTACCTAATTCCCGTATAGGGTGCTTAGATAAAACGGCTTCCAGATCATAGCCGTAATTTTCGTGATAATGTTTCAGCTTGAAATTGCCGTTATCATCACTCTGTTTAAAGTCCATCTGTACCCAGGCATTGTACACCTGACCTTCTTTATTGGTGAGATCTTTATTCACCGACCTTCCTTCCATCAGGTTATATGCTTCCTTCAGCGTAATGTTGTTGCCTTTGTTGATGTAAAAGGTTTGCTCCATTGTATCTGAGCTATCTCCCTTTTGAAGACTAACCTGGTAGGAATTGAAGAAGAACATATCGCTTTGTTTGGACTGACTGAAATTTAAAGTTGCAGTTACAGAATCCTTTCCATATAGCGTTTGATGCTGCAACTTAAATTCCGTTTTACCTTCTTCTATTTTCTGTTTCAGGTCATTTTCTAACCCCTCACCAAAACCTGTGAACTTTACTTGGTCACGCAGGTACTCGAAATTTTTCTGGTTCATAATCTTTGAATTTTGATTGTTAATTGATTGTTCTCTTTCTAACCTTTCATAGCGTACCGCTACCATCAGTGACACGTCAACAATGCCATCTTTTTCGATCAACAATTCAGTATTTGTCACAGCTTCCTGCATTGCTTTATATGCAGACCTTATTGACAAAAAGTTGTAAAAGTCTATGTCAGTTGACATTTCATAGCAAAACTCCCTAACATCATATTCTGTAGAGAATGTATATAGGTCTTCTTTACGGGCTGGAGAAAAATCATCGAGAAAGGCGACAAATTCTTCGCCATCCCAACGCTTTTTTGTTAGGTATTCAAGAATATCCTGATAGTCGTCTTTCCTGATTTTCATAACACATATTTTTAGCGGAAACGAATAAATGGAATAGAGTTGAACGGTTTCTATCAGCGTTCAGATTTAATTAACCGGAACTGCCTTTACAATTATTTTATTTTTTACATGCAGCTCCAGATGCCTGCCGCCGTTTTTCTCCATCAGTTGTATGGCGAGATACTTCTTATCTGGTATAGTAAACTTTGGTACAACAAAAACGATGGTAGTGTCTGATTGCCCTATTACTTTGTTTGTATTGTTATGCACAAGTACAGGTAATATTTCTATTTCCTGCGTAGCAGTCCTTTTGCTTTTCTTTTGATCACGTATATACATTCTTAGTTGGTCAATATCATAGTTGATATTTGTTTCATTGGCAATATTGAAACGCATCAACATAATATTATCATGGATAAACAGCCCGTTCAGTTTAAGACGAATGCCGAAAGTTTTATCCTTTATGCCCCGCATCTTGTGCCTTGATTCAAAAGCCATTGAAGCGTAATTCTCCATTTGTTCCTGGTTAATGCTCTCCGAAGGAATGAAGATGGTGTTCTGCTTTGCCGAACCTGTTAGTGAAAGGTTGAGCACAGTAGGTTGTTCAGCGTAATCAACCAGAAAGGATGTGAGCTTTCCGTCAGCGGTGATGATGCTGATATTGGTTTGAGGAAAGCTATCTTTTGCTGCTTTTATCTGTAAGATATTTTCCACTCCCTTTGCTTTTTGAGCCAACACATCCCGGCTTCCAATATCTACACTGACAATAGAATAGGGAAAGATAATGTTGGTTGTTTTGGAGAAAGCAATTGCCACATGATACGATTCGATTGCTTTTGTTTGCCAGGTCGCATTTGTTTGTGCCTGAGTTTTGAAAGTTGTAACAAGCAGGAAAATTCCCATTATCATTACTGCACTGATCTTTTTCATCTTCTGGAATTTTTAAGTGATTGAAATATTTAGTTAGATTGTTTTTGCTTTTCGTCACGTAAAAGCACTTGGTAGCCTGCTTTTACAGTTACTTTAATCAGCTTGACTTTCCGGCTGAATAAAGTCTTTGCGGCTTCAATGCCTGCACTTGCTGCCTGCGCTCCCAACGAAGGATCAAGGGACGTTAAACCGATGGTTTGCATTGAACGGTCAGCGGATTGCTTTGCAACGTCCCTGGTAATTGCTCCGGGAATGTAAATGCCATCCAGCCCGTCCATATCATATACCGATAATTCGACTGGGAACAGCGAGTTGTTATACCGCATACTGGTAATCTTAATGGCTAATCTTTCACCACGCAATGAAGCGATCCCAAATATGAAGTTGTCTTTGGGAATACGGATGCCATTAATAAATACATCGTTTACCAATCGTAACTTGACAGTTGAACCGTCAACGATAGTCTGCGTTTCGTGGATGACCGCTTGTATTGCGTTCTGTGTATCTTCACTTATTGCCGTACCAGTAAGCGAATAGAAGCCATTTGTACTACCACTTGTAACATGGTCATTATTGAGCAATGTGATATTATTTTCTTTTGTCTGCGATGATACTGCGAACACTTGCCCTCTGTTTGCCTGAGAAGTCTGTTTCAGTTTTTCCTGTACACGTTCAGGATATTGCACATCGAGTATCTTATCCAGCATTCCGTTCAGTTGCTTCATTTCAGGATCTTCGCCAGCAGGTTGGTTCATCATGTTCATCATTTGCTCCAGTTTGTCCACGTCTGAGGAATTAACCGTCGTGTTATTGCTGCTCTTGCCCGGTGTACGTTCGTACATATCATACTCATCCTCTTTTGTAGTAACCGGCTTGCTCATCTCTTTGTCCAGTTCCGCCAACTTGCGATAAATCTTATCCGTATTGGGATCATTGTGTCCCTGGCTGCCATAAAGGGACCTGTTTAATCCTCTTTGGTCAGTACGGTTTTGAAAAGTGTCCTCTTGCCCTAATAAATATTCATCTGTATCTGTTGCGGCAATGTTCTTGTAGTTGGGATCATTCTTTACCAGTTCAAGAAATTTGATTGAATCCAGTTGTGCCTGATTGTAGTAGCTCATCTTATCCATCGGCTTGTCATCTTTCAGATTGGCATCCGGCAGGTTAATATTAAATCCCTTTTTTGCTACTGCCTGGCCTTCTACCTTTTCGACCTTGCCGCCGCCAAGTGCCCAGAACATCATCGTCATAAAAGGCAATGCGAGCAGTGGTAATGCCAATAAAAATTTGCGCTGCCTGATCATTTTCGGAGTTTTTACTTGCTTTTCCATTTCTATTTTTGTTTCAATTGTTGATAATAATTTTCAATGAACCGCACACTATCCATTAAGCCCGGACGATGGCTGGTTATACTGTCATAAAGACTTTTCCCTGAATGGCTTCGTGCCAGGCTATCCATATACACACTGAACTTTTTAATGCGGCTGTACTCTGCTTCAGATACCTCCACAGCTTCTTTATTTGCTTCCCCGGTTTCGGTTACATGCTTCGGTTTTTTAATAGGTGTAATTGTGAATGAATTGCTTCGCTTTCCCGTAAAGGCATTCACTGCGAGGTAAACACTATATGCACTGACGGACAGTACAAAGAGAACAAGCAGCACTACCCATGTGCGGCGTGAGAATTTTTCTGTACGCCTCATCATCCAGTCTGCCCAACTGCCCTGCAACCGCTTGTAGCCTGTCTGTATGCCTTTGGATATGGCATTGGGCTTAGGCTCGGAATTGCTTTCTTTTCTTTTAGGAAATAGTTTCATGATCTTGATTTTTATTGCCGTCTGTTTACAGTTTTTAAATCCCTGTTATCAATTGTACTCCATCGCTCTATCAGGAAACCATGAGGATTATTGTCGCTACGTGATACATTCCGTAATGCACCGTCCGTAACCAGGCTTCGGGTAGTAATGCTGGTAGGACGTATAATGCTTTGTGTCGCATAGCAACGAAATTTGTAGGGATACTCATTAATGTCTATCGCTACGCTGTCCACTACAATGGTTTGATTGACGTTGCCGGAGATAAGCCCGGCGTAATAGCCATTTTCCTTCAGATCATCATAGGCACGTTTTGCACTTCCATCAGCGAGGTATAATGCTTTGGTAATATTGGCAGTAATGGCCTTATCGTCAGGGTCAAGAGTAAAGAACAGCGTATGAAATGTCTTTACATGATCCCTTGCCTCAACAGGGATGTTATCCTTTCGTTCTGATGCGTATGCTTCCAGGGCTTTTCCGTTGGCAAGGATGTATATTTTGCCTTGCATCTGCGATACCAGACTGAAACTTTTATACAATGCAAAACAGCAGATAAGTACACAGCCTATAATAACTACCAGTGTAAAGCTCCTGATGTGGCGAAAAGCTGTATCAATATTTTTCATCTTATTAAACATATATTCTCCTTTAGATTATTATGAATTGCCCTTTAACTTATCGTTCATGTAGCCGGAGTTACCGGTATTCTTATCACCGAAATAAGGATTGGATGTACCACTACTTGCCATGCTTTGCGACATGCGGTTTGCTGCGCTACCCATAGCATCCACGGCCATACCTGCACCGGCAGATGCAGTATTCACCACAGTTCTGGAAGAACTGCCGAACAGACTTGTAACCTTATGACCCAATGCTCCACCGCCACCGGCGTGAACAATATAATTAGCTACAGATGGAACGGTAAAATAACCGATGATGCCAATGATCATGAATACCAGGTAGGCCATATCCGTTCTGCTAAAGAATGTGTCGCCGTGATCCTGTACCTGTGATATATCCAGCTCCAGCATCTTTTCCTGTATCTTACCGATGATGCTTCCGAAAATGTTTGCGACGGGCAACCATAAAAAGATATTGACGTATCGTGCGATCCAGACCGTGAGTGTATGCTGAAAGCCATCGAACACGGCTATCCCAAACACGAGAGGCCCCAGGATGGCCAGTACGATTAGCTGGAACGTTCGCAGCGTATCAATGCACAGGGATGCTGCTTCAAACAACACCCGTAACACTTCGCTCATCCATTCCTTTACTGAATTGCGGAAATTGTAAGATGCTTTAGACATGGCAAACTTGATATCATTGCCGATGCCCTCGAAGAAACCTTCGTTTGACGGATCTTCATTGTCGTGAGTGTATTTATACCATTTATCCCGGTCGCCACTTCCGCTTTCGCCAACATACATTTGCCACACATCTGTTTTCTTGATTGCTTCTTCCTTTTTTTGCAGTAGAACTGCAATTGCTTTATCAGAACCTTCCACCATAGCAGCGGTTGCAGTTACTGTAGGCTTCATAACGCCGTTGATCAGTCCTAACACAGATGGAAATATCAATACACAAAAACCTATCACAAAAGGGCGAAAGAGCGGATAAAAATCAATAGGCTCTGCTCTCGATAGATGCCCCCAAACCCGTGAAGCGATATACCACATAGCCGCAAAGCCTGCTAATCCCTGACCCACACCGATCAACTGGCTGCACAATGGCATCATCTCATCGTACAGTTGTTCCAGCACGCCATGTAAACCCTTCATTTCATCGGCTATTCCCTGTGCATGGCTCATAAAAGGCAATACCAATCCTACTGCCGCCATCAAAGCGACCTTTCTACACTTTGCCATATTTACTTGTTTAATTGTTTAACCCATAGATTTTGCGAATGGTCTGCGCATCGTTGCGTTCTTTCGCTCTTTGCACGGCCAATATTGTAGTGTTGTTATTAAAATGTCGCAGGAACATTAATTTGTCCTGCATGTCTGCATAAATTCGGTCAATGGTCTGCAAGCGTTCATCATCACTCATGCGGGCTTTGCCTGCCGTGATCACCGTAATCAATTCATCCAGGTTACGCAGGCTTTCTTTAAACAGGTTGTCATATACACGACCCAAATACGCCAGCTCGTCTGGATTGAAATTATTATCCTGCCGAAACCGATCATAAGCCTTTCGGTATTCTTTTACCAGTGTTATCTGGTAATTGGTAATATCCGCTACACGCCGGTAATTGCGAACCGTTGGACTTACCTCCATTAAGCCATCAAGAAAAGCCTTATGCAAACTGAAATTGCCTTCGGAGATATTCTTGATAGTATTATAGCCACCTTCCAGTATCTGATAGCCTTTCTTCATGTCGCTGAGTATTTGTTTGAACTGAGCCAGCTTTTCTATGTTTAGAATTAGCTGTGCTAATTCATCTGCCTGTGCAGATGCTCGAAATGCAGGTAACACACCCAGGAACGAAAGAGATATAATTATGATTAGCTTTTTCATCGTTATTCATTTTTAATGCCCTGCAATACACGGCTGGTTTGAACATCTGTTTTTTCTTTTAATCTTGAAGCAGCAAGGGATTTGGCATCATTGGAAAAACTTTGCGAAAATGTAAACTTGTCCTGCATGTCCAGATATAGCTTATCAATCCTATCCATGCGTTCATTATCCTTCATTTCCAATTTGCTATCTGTAGTAATTGTTATCAGTTCATCCAGTGTTTTATCACAATCATCGAGTAACCTGCCAAATACCCGACCGATATAGGCCAGTTCATCATTTGAAAAGGCATCGCTGCTATTAATCTGCCTGTAAGTCCGGTTATAGTTTTGTACAATCTTTATCTGCAAGGCGATAATATCTGCCACCTTAGCATACCGTTTGATCTCCGGGTTAACAGATTTTAAAGAATTGAAATAATCGGTGTGCAGATTAAATTCTCCCCTCGTAAAGCCGCCGATTGTAGTAAGCCCTTCTTTGGCTATGTTGTACCCTTTTTGAGCATAACCGATATATACCTGTAGCGCAGCAATCTGCTGGAGGAGATATTTTTTCTGTGTCTTTTTCTGCTGGAACCACTCTGCAAAAGTTTGTGCTTGCAGACCGCCTGCTGCCGATACGAGCAATAGAAACAATAGTATCTTTTTCATACGCGCTGGTTTAAGGAAGTCCATATAATTTTTTTACTGTCTGCACTTCAGTTTCGGTTTTAGCACGTTGAAGGCTCAACAATGTGTTTTGCCTGTTGAACTGCACCAAATCCGAATAGTTGGCATCAACCTGATCCGCTGCATTATTGATTAACTCCAGCCTTTTGGCATCGCTCATCTTTGTGGTGAAAGATTTTATAATAATGCTGATCTGGTCAATATTTTTCAGGCTTTCGTCAAGAATACCCGAATACACTTTTTCCATGTACAAAATTTCATTTGCCGTGAAATGGCTGTCCTGCCGGATCAGCGACCAGGAACGGTTGTATTCATCCACAAGGCGCAATTGTTTTTTTGTAATATCCCGGATGCGTTGGTAATAGGAGATTATGGATTTGACCTGTGCCAGTTCCTCATAATATTTCCGGTATTGCTCTTTTTGCTTTTCCGTCCAATCGGAAATTTCATCCAGTTTCAGTTTGGATAAAGTATTCTCTAAGGTCTTCTGAGCATTTTGCAGCCAGATCGTTTTATTCTGCAAACGTTGAATCTGCAAATCAATCGCCTTAATTACTTTTTTCACAGCAGCTTTTACTACAACCCATACAACTGCGTGACTTTGCTGCGTAGGAGCTACCACCAACAACGTAGTAGCCAATAGTGTGATGAACCATATCTTTTTCATGCCTTATAGATTTTTAATAAATAATTCAATCGTTGTCTGTCCCTGCTCCGTCAGTGTTTCGAGATACATAGACTTTGCAGCCGCATCAAAAATGCAGAACCTGTCTCCGCCTATTTCTATAAGATGACCGTTAGAATGCCACCCGTAAGTAGCCAAC
>JBGALP010000211.1:0-8704 GCA_044223805.1 Agriterribacter sp. | reverse complement strand
ACCGTTATAGTATCTGTTTGCCCGGGATAAATATTTTCAGCGCCATTAATTGTAGTTCCCAATACTTTATAAAGCAATGCTACTGAATTACTTCCTTTACGCTCCTCTCCGCCCAGCATGTAATTCCAAACAACGGTATATATTCTTTTTTTGGGGAGCCTGCTTACCCACCTGATATTTTCAGCAGTATCAGTTCCATTGGCTATTACCTGGTTGCCATACAACACGCTATAATGCACCTGTGCCTTTAATGGATTGTATAAAACGAAGCCGGCAGTATCCTTCCATTGTAAACGGTTAAAAGTTACTTCGGCTTTATTTTCTATTTTCTCCGTTTCATATACTACAATTTTTCCTTCCGCATTTTCAACCCAGAAATTATACTCTTTTACAAGTGGATTTATTCTTTCTCTAAAAGGAAGCTGTATCATCCTTTCCATGTCATTTTCATCATCATAGCCAAGACTTCCCTTCATAGGGACAGATATTCCCCCTTCAAGATATTCCGCTGTTATATAACCACCGGACTGGTTTATTTTTAAAGAGATGGGATTTCTGATAAGACTGACGGAGGTTTGCTTTTCCTGTATTTCATTATTACTGTTGCTGAATTCGATTGTTGCGTTAATATCCATATCAGCATCAGGCAAAATGGAGGCTGGAATTTCAAACCTGGTATCACCTTCTACCAATAATGGTTCTTGCTGTTGCCATAAAGTATCTGGCACCATTACCCGCTGCTGGTAAAAAGCAGTTATTTCTTTTGTGGTCAGATACAATTTTGCTTTCCCATCCATTAATGCAAGTCCATTAGCATCTTTAGCAGATGCATAAAAAATTAAGGTATCTTTCTGGTGATACTCCCCTTTTTCTGAACGAAGTGCATATGTTGCCACTTCATCTAACAGGTAATCTTCTATTTTAAAATGACCGCTCATTACCGTTTCCTCTTTGTTGTTTTTAAAATAGAGTGCATAGTTCTGATCCGCATGAAGCGAGTCACCTAAAACAAAATCATATACATATGCGCCCGGAGACGCGGGTAAAAGTTTCGTCAATACTTTATTGAAGTTTTGTCCGTGATTATAATAGAAGAGTGAAAGCGTGAGTGCTTTTTTGAGTGGCTTACCTTTTTTGTTGACGATATAAGCTTTTAAACGCAGTGTATCACCGGGTTTATATTTTGGTTGATTGAAAATGACATATCCATTTTCTGCTTTTCTATAGTATGCATTTTTTCTAAACCAATAGGAGGGTTTTGTAGTGATTATTTTTTTTACAAGCCGAACAGGAGTGCTGATTATATAAACAGGTTTTCTGTAATAAAAATTAGTCCACCACTGGCTCCACCGACTTTTAACAATATGCTCAAGCGCTGAAAGTTCAAAAAAAGAAGTATCTCCTCCTGCTGCTACTTTTATAGTAGCTCCATCTGCGTGCCTGGTATGAGAGATATAGGTTTTAGCAACCTGGTTATACAACAACTTCCTGCCTTTTATCCATACATTAGCCTGAACTCCCATATTGCCAATACTATCCCTCAACTCAAATTGAAGTATGCTTTGATCATTTACTGGGATTATGCGCACATTACTCTTGCAATAGTATTTTGCCACGAGTTCATTCTCTTCCACGGCAATAATCACATAATTGCCTGGAGGCAGCAATTCATACCGCTCACTTGGTCTTCCCCATACAGCAAAAGGTTTTTGCTGCAGGTAATTATCAACACTAATATCCGTTCTTTTAATATAGGCTTCAGCCGTATCCGCAGAAATTTTATACACCAGGGATTGCCAGCTTGCCTGCCTGGCATTGCGTATACACTGCTGTGCAAAAACACATGTACTGATTGAATACAGTAAAAGACAAAGCAATAGTTTTTTGCTCATAAGCATGGTTATAACTTACCTGATGCTATAAGCAGCAGCATTACATAAAAGAAGAATACTTTTTTTGATGATGCTTTAAGCGCTTTCTGTAACCGCGGTTTTATCAATCTTCGCTATTAGTCCCTGTAATACCTTTCCAGGACCTACCTCGGTAAACCTGGCCGCGCCGTCAGTTATCATTTTCTGTATACTTTGCGTCCATCTAACGGCGCCGGTTAACTGATCAATAATATTTTGTTTGATAGTTGCAGGATCAGTTACAGGAGAAGCGGTAAAGTTTTGATATACCGGACAAGCTGGTGTATTGAATATTGTTGCCTCTACCGCAGCAGCCAGTTCTTTTTTAGCAGGCTCCATTAAAGGAGAATGAAATGCACCACCAACAGGTAATGCCAGTGCTCTTTTGGCCCCGGCATCTTTCATTCGCTGAATCGCGATTTCAATGCCTTTTGTACTACCACTGATCACCAACTGACCAGGGCAATTATAATTAGCAGGTACTACTATTTCGCCGGTTTCATTTTGTATAGCTGCACAAACTTCTTCCACCTTTTCGTCATCAAGCGCCAATACTGCCGCCATAGACGAAGGATTGATCTCACATGCCTTCTGCATGGCATTGGCTCTTACTATCACTAATTTTAAACCGTCTTCAAACGACAGCACGCCATTGGCAACCAATGCAGAAAACTCTCCTAATGAATGACCCGCTACCATATCGGGTGCGGCACCGGCTAATGTTTTATATAAAATAACAGAGTGAAGAAATATAGCAGGTTGAGTTACTTTGGTTTGCTTAAGGTCTTCATCAGAACCGCTGAACATGATATCTGAAATGCGGAATCCCGCAATCGCATTTGCGTCTTCGAACAATTGCTTTGCTCCGGCGTGGTTCTCATAAAGGTCTTTACCCATTCCTGAAAATTGTGAACCCTGTCCCGGAAATACATAAGCATGTTTCATGAATATTGATTTATTGGTTAAAAGTAAGTTGATTAATTATTGATGGGAAAGCGTTGCGAACTCTTTTGCTGATATTTTAAAAATAGTTCCATGCCGCACACCTTCAGGAAAAGATATTTTGTCGGATATATCATTCCAATGCTGCAAATCAGTGGATGTTACCGCTCCGTATTTATGATCCATGTATTTGTCAAAGTATACTATCCATGCTCCATTTATTTTGGTTGCAGTAGGACCTTCGGCCCAGTAGTTGCCGGTAATGGGCGAAGACGGTGTACTGTAGCCGGAAGTAAGATTATCGCTTACGGAAACGCGCAGGTTCTTTTGAGCTAAGGGTCGTTTGGTTTCATCTTTCAGAAACATGATATACCTGCCATTGTCTGACTGAATGGTAGCATCAATTACGTTAAAGCCTCTATCGTACAGCAATTTTGCTTTTGTAAACGATACAAGATCTTTACTGGTTACATAATACATGCGATGATTGTTATTACCATCACCTGATGAATCCGTAGCCGGGAAACGACCTGGTATGGTAGTAGCCCAATAAATAATATACTGTCCGCCTTTTTTATCCCAGGTAATTTCAGGCGCCCAGCAATTCAATGCATCCGGTTCATCTTTCATCACCGGGATATATTGTTGCTTGCTCCAATGAAGCAGGTTAGAAGATGAAGCGTATCCAATGCCCCTGTCATTCCAGCTCACCGTCCACACCATATGAAATAATCCATCGGGACCTTTAATAATGCATGGATCCCGCATCAGTTTATCTTTACTTAATACAGGTGTTAAAAAGGAACTATCGTGCTTTAATGATTGAAAACTATACCCATCATTACTGTAGGCTAAATGCAATCCATCCTCTCCGTTATTTTTGAAGTAGCTGAATATATATACGCTATCGCTTTGGGCAATAGCACTACAGCAGAATAATAGCATAATAACAGTGGAGGTGATCCTGAACTTCATGGCGAGCAAATTAATGATTAAGAAGACTAATGCAGGTGCGAACCTATTAACCGGATGAATTCACTTCTTGTTTCATTCTTTTCAAACTCACCAAAAAAAGCGGAAGTAGTTGTAACGGAATTTTGTTTTTGCACCCCGCGCATCATCATACACAAATGAGAAGCTTCAACAACAACAGCGACTCCCAAAGGTTGCAGCGCATCTTTTATAGCATCCAGTATTTGGGTAGTTAAACGCTCCTGTACCTGCAGGCGGCGTGCATATACATCTACCACACGGGCAATTTTGCTTAATCCTGTTATCCATCCATTAGGTATATATGCTACATGCGCTTTGCCAAAAAAAGGAAGCATGTGATGTTCGCACATACTGTATACTTCTATATCTTTCACTATGATCATTTCACTTATGGGCTCGTGAAATTTAGCGGAGTTCAATATTTCGCGTGAGCTTTGCTGGTAGCCCTGTGTAAGGAACTGCATTGCTTTTGCCATGCGTTCGGGCGTCTTTAACAATCCTTCTCTTTCAGGATCCTCCCCCAGAAAACCTAATGCCTGCTTATATGTTTCTGTTAATGATGCTGTAGTACCATCATCATAATGTTCAATTTTTTTGTATGCCATACCAACATTTGAAAATTCAATAATAATTTATCCAATAGTCGTTACACAGGATATTCAACAAAATTTCTTGGTGTTTCGTATAAACGGATCTGCAAATCGTTTTTTTGATCTATGTGCGTACGCAACAGATCATAAATTACAATAACAATATTTTCAGCCGTAGGATTGAGATTTTTAAATTCGGCGGTATCAAGATTAAGATTTTTATGATCAAACCGTTCGATTATTTCTTCTTTAATAAGATCAGACAGTATTTTCAAATCCATCACATAACCGGTTTCATCTGCAGGTTCACCTATCACCTTTACTTCCAGTTCATAATTATGCCCATGATAATGCGGGTTGTTGCATTTGCCAAATACTTTGAAATTGGTTGCCTCATCCCATGCAGGATTATGCAATCTGTGTGCCGCGTTAAAACGTTCCCTTCTGTAAACCGCTACTTTCTTACCCATTATAAAAGAATCAAGCCGCAAAAATAAGGACAAATCAGTAATTGTATCATCAATTCAGTATCGCCAGAGGCGACAACAGCAGGATGCGAGGCGAAGACACCTTCCATCACCATCATCATGCGAAGCAAACCAGCCTGACGGCATTCAGGGAGTTCGCACAGCTAAAAAAACCTATAAGGTTTGCGGTGCAGATGCCAGGCGGCAAACCTTATAGGTTTCACCAGGCGCTCATTTAAAAAACGACAAATTCCATTGATCCAGCCAGGGTATTTCGGGCTTATCATTTTTCATCATCAATGGCAACCATACATATCTTGAGTCCTCAAGATCAAGTTTATTCCATCTGTCGGCAAGAAAGATAAACGCATTTTTTTTGCCTTGCACAGGTTGTATATAAGTGCTCTGGGAAAGAAAGGTAGCATCAGCGTTTTCACCAGTGCAGGGATTATCGTATTGCGTCCATTCTCCTAGCGGATTATCTGCAACCGCATACGATGCAGGATTAGGCGACCAACCGGTACAACCAGAGGTGATCAAATAATATTTCTTATTGTATTTAAATACCGCAGGCGCTTCGCGTGATTGTTTGATGAGAATGCGCTTTTCGGTAGTTGTATGGGAGGTATAATCATCACTTAGCAACACAACATGCATAGTGGCATTTTCTTCCGACGAAAAAAAGTGATATGCCTTACCATCATTATCCTGGAATATAGTCATATCTCTTGCCATAGCGCCGTTGGGTCTTTCGCTTTTTATAAAAGTAAAAGGTCCTGCGGGGTTATCACTTACGGCTATGCCAGACCGTGAATAAGCATATTCTTCCGTATCAATGTGCATCCACATTACAAACTTCTTTGTCTTTTTATTGTAAATCACTTTAGGACGTTCGATTACTTTGCTTGTATGCAGATCGTGAGCGCTGTCTGTAGTATTTGGCTTCAACGCAATACCTTCAAATTTCCAGTTCAATAAATCTTTTGATGAATAACAGCTTACACCACCTGCGGGTACGCGGTAATCTTCCCAGGTAGTTACATACGCTACTCTATAGGTAGTGCCTTTCTTGTATTCGCCATACCAATAGTATGTACCATTATGATAAAGCAGCCCCCCACCATGTGCATTAATAGGATTGCCTTCGGTATCATTCCATACTTCACCGGGTTGAAATGTGGTTTGTTTTTGGGCAGATGAAAATTGTATAATAAACAACGTTAGTACGAGCTGCAATGCATACTTCATAATTTATATTTTATTTTCTTTTTCATATCTTACGTGGTTGCAGCGCTAAGTTTGCCACACCAGGTATAACCTAAAAACATGCGCCAATACTATTTGTTGGCGCGCTATTTTGATTAAACGACTTCCCTCCGTTTTGAATACCAAAGAACTCCTGAAGATTTATGCCCTTAGTTCTTAATACCGAATTCGCGGGCAAATTATATTTATCAAATGAGGAGAGTTGATCCGGTGAAGTAATAGTTGTGCCACCTGGATTTACAAACATGGGATCAATATTTTGTCCAACAACACTGCCATTGTATTGTTCTTTGTTTTTTGTTGATGCCCATGTAGTAAAGTTCATAATGCCATTGGCATTAAACCCATCTTTTAAACTATACCAGTTATTACCCAGATACGTGCTGTTGGTTTCCTTACCAAGAATTAAAGAATCCTTACCTAAAAATATATTATTGTAAAAACGGAACCCGACGTTCAAACTCTGCGCTTCATAACTAATGGCTGCGCCTTTACTGTTATAAATGGTATTGTTATAAAAATAACAATCTTTCAGTTGGGTGGAATCGTCAGAGCTGTTCCACACAAAAACGCCCGCATGTGCAGGCGATACACTGCCATCGTTTTCGCTTATGCAGTACCGTATAGTATTGTTATACCAGTTGCTTGCACCAGCATATTGAAATAATCCGAAAGCGCTTCCCTCATTTTCGTAGGAGAGGCAATACTGAATAATAGAATTCGTGACACCACCATCCAGGTCAAACCCACCACCATCGGCGGCTCCCGGAGATGTTTTGTTTCTATATGCAATGCAATGCTGAATAATGAGACTATCTGCTTCATAACACCAGATACCAACAGGTCCGTTTCCCTTGCGGGGCATATCCCAACCATTATTAGTAGCGGTTGAATATTCAATAACTACGCTTCTGCAATAACCTGCCAGTATTCCGTTACCGCTGTGGTTTGTAAAATTGGTTGGATCGCCGGGGTTGTTTTCTGCAAAGCAATGATTGATCAATATATTGGTGCAATCTTCTTTTTGCGTAGCGCCGGTTACATTAATGCCTGCATAACCATTATCGTGCGCTGATACATTTTTTATAATAATATCATGCCCCACATACACCTGCACTCCCGCTTTCTGAAAACCCTGCACCTCTATACTATCAATTACAATATTGGTGCAATAAGTAAACATCACGCCGTTTTTGGTATTGCCTGATTTTCTACCTGCGCCTTTAAAATTAAGATTGCTTAACCTGATATATTTACTTTGCTGCGCCAATAGTCCTTCAGCATTACCAGCATCAATCGTAGCGCTGCCATTGCCGTAGGATGTAATAATAATATTGTTATCTTTTAAACCGGTGTCATTAGAATCGAGCAGAATGCTGCCGTTGAATATTTCTCCTCCTTTAAAAAGCAATGAATCGCCAGGTTTGAGTTGAACATTTTGTAACCGCGCTATAGATTTCCATGGTTTGCTGATTGTTCCATCTTCTGTGTCGTTACCAGCAGTACTGAAATAATATCCCCGGCCCTTTGCTGTTGCAGATTCATTAACTTTTTGACCGCACGATGTAAAGCATATCACAAACAGGCAGATACAATATAACTTCATGATGTCTTTTTTACTTTACTTAAATACCGCTTTATAGCTTTGAACCATCTTTCCGCCATAATTTTTTTTCCTTCTTCATTGGGATGTATATCATCATACATTTGAGCAGAGGGTTGTATACCAGTATACTGATCAACCACAATAACAGGTGACGCAACAGAACCATGCTCTTTCGCGAAAACAGCAATAGCCGCATTCAGTGTATGAATGGCACTATCATAGGTGATGCTGTCTCCACACAACTTCTTTTTCGCCCATTGATCGCCTAATGGTGGAATTTGCGCTACAGCAATTTTGATGTGACTATTCTTATTTCTAAACAAGGATACCAGTTTTGCAAGATCGCTGATCATATCGCTTGTTTTTCTGCATTGAAATACATCATTCGTACCTAGTTCAATCAATACAATATCAGGTATATATTCGTTTAGCCATTCATATATATTTCCCCTTGCACTATCCCATGATGGCGGTTGAAACATATCGGCAATTGTCCAACCCGAATGTCCCTCATGATCCATATCAAAATCAGCATCTGGAACATTACCACCCATATGATGTTTATTCCAGGAACCTACAAAATCGAAATTGTAATTCCCATGATGCAATAATTTCCATAAGTCTCTCCTGTAACTATTGTATTTATCGGTGCCATTGGTGATGGAATTACCAAGACATACAATATTGATTGTTTCTTTATCGTATACGGTAAGCATAAATATCTGTTGTCCTGTATCTCTTTTATTGATAGCTAACAACTTTATGAGATATTGACCAGGTTGTTGCGCTTTTCCTGAAAGTGTTCGATCTGTAGTATTGAATGTAAGCCAACCCGGTAAATCAATGGCCTGATATCTTAATGAATTATTAGTAGAATCCGTAGCGTAACATTGATAAAGATATCTATCGCCTAAGGCTACCCTGCTTATT
>JBGALP010000210.1:0-9505 GCA_044223805.1 Agriterribacter sp. | reverse complement strand
GACCCATGTATTGTTTCAGCAAAAAGAAATTGATTGCTGGAATATAGGCGATAAAAAAGGAACCGTACAATTCGCTAATTTTATCAGCACTACCACCGGTAACGTATATGCGGGATTTGAGGCATTGCAGCAACATGTTGCTTTTAATATGCTTGAAGCGGGGATGGAAACGACGGCGTTAAATGAAATATGGCGCATCAAAGTATATAATGCAGGGGCTAAAATATGGTTGATTGATTTTGCTTCTTCGTTGAACTGCGCTACTGACAGCGCTGTAATACTAAAAGAATACCGCTATGGTGGTTTTGGCTTTCGCGCAACGGAAGAGTGGACAAACACAAACAGTAAAGTATTAACTTCAGAAGGCAAAATCCGTAAAGATGCCGATGCCAGCACTGCCCGTTGGTGTATGATTGATGGAGATATAAAAAATGGGCATTCAGGAATTTTATTTATGAGTTATCCCGAAAACTATAACTTTCCTGAACCTATGCGGGTATGGCCGGAAGACGCGAATAAACGTGGAGATGTATTTTTTAGCTTTAGCCCAACACGCAATAAAGATTGGGCGCTGTATCCAGGAAACAATTATGTATTAAAATACAGAATGTTGGTGTATGATGAAACTATAAGTGTGCAGCAGGCTGAAGAAGCATGGAAAAGTTTTGCAACACCGCCAAAGATTGTAATTGAATCAGTAAAATAAATAAGGTGATCAAAAAAAATTTGTTCCTGCTATTGATATTATGTGTTTTCCTCACAGGAATAAGTCAAACAAAATCTTATCCGGAGCATAACATTAACTGGAAAAGTGTAAAAGTGTTGGTATACACCAGAAATGGCAAAGGCTATGTTCACGAAAATATTGCTGCGGCAACTGCCAGTATTAAACAAATGGCAAAGCAGTATGGATTTTCGGTGGATGTATCAGATACTCCAATAGTATTTACAGATGCTATCTTAAAAAAATACAATCTGCTCATTTTTAATAATACCAATAACGAGGTTTTTGATACTGATGAACAAAAGGTAGCACTAATGCGCTATGTGCAGGCAGGCGGAGGATTTGTAGGATTACATTCAGTTACGGGTACAGAAAGACAATGGCCATGGTTTAAAAGATTGGTAGGCGGAACTTTTGTAAAACATGCCAGGCACCAGCCTTTTAAAGAAATCATTATTGACCCCACGCATCCATCCGTATCGTTTCTTCCCAAAATTTGGGAACGCGATGATGAATGTTATTTTGTAAAAGAAGTAAACCCCGATCTGCATGTATTGGTAGTGCATGATTTGAGCAGTGTGGATGAAAAAGAAAAGCCTGAGTTTTATGGAAACACTTTCCCTTCGGTATGGTGTCACGAATTTGATGGAGGAAGACAATGGTATACTTCTCTCGGGCACGATAGTACAACCTATGCCACAAAGGAATTTCAAAAACATATTATGGGTGGTATTAAATGGGTGATAGGAAATAATAAAGCACTGAATTACGGTAAGGCTCATGCGAAGAAACCAGATGACCCACTACCCTACTGACATTATAAAACAGACTATAAAACTCAACTCACTATGGGCAGAAAAAAAACAATATCCTCCAGGAGAACCTTTATCAGTCAGGCATTTAAAGGCACAGCCGGAGCTGCTATGCTGGCAAACATTCCGTCTATTGTTCCTGCATCAGTGCTTGGAGAATATGCTCCATCAAAACGTATTAATATTGGTGTAATTGGCAACGGCAGAATTGCCCGTGAATGGGATATGCCCGGTGTGATAAAAGAAAATAATGTAAGGATGCTTGCTGTAAGTGATCTTGATAGTAATAGAGTACAAAGCGCCAAAAAGTATGTAGATGAATATTATATAAAAAAAGGACAAGCAGGTTACAACAGTACCAAAACCTACGAACATTACGAAGACTTACTGAACGATAAAGATATTGATGCGGTTATTATCGCTACACCTGATCACTGGCATGTGCTGCCTGCCATTCATGCCGTTCGTGCCGGCAAGGATGTGTATATGGAAAAACCTGCATCACTTTGTATAAGCGAAGGCAGAAGATTAAGTGATGAAGTACATCGCTCTGGTCGCATACTGCAGATTGGCAGCCAGCAACGTTCGATGCCACAATTTAAAAGAGCTTGTGAACTGGTACGCAATGGACGCATCGGGCAGTTGCATACCATATATGTAGGCCTCCCGATTGATCAACCGGAAGAAAGTACTATAGAAAAAGAAATGCCGATCCCTGCTAATCTCAATTTTGAAAAATGGCTGGGTGCTACGCCCTATGTGCCATACACCGAAAAATTAGTACACCCACAAAAAGATTTTTCACGCCCTGGCTGGTTGCGCTGCGAGCAGTTTGGCGCAGGCATGATCACAGGCTGGGGCTCGCATCATTTTGATATTGCCAACTGGGGTATGGGAACCGAAGCTACAGGCCCGATCGAAATTTCAGGAACGGCAGATTGGCCAGCAAAAGAAGCGTTATGGGACGTGCATGGTAATTTTAAAACAGAAACTATTTTTGCAAATGGCGTTAAAGTATTGGCAAGCAATGAATATACTAATGGGGTAAAATTTGTTGGAACAGAGGGATGGATCTTTGTAACACGTGGCAATTACTCAGTTACGGCAAGCGACCCGGTTGCAAAAGGTAAGAATGTGGAAGCCCTTTCTGCAAGCGACCCCAAAATTCTTACTTCAGTAATTGGTGAAAATGAAATTCATTTAATGGATAGTACCGATCATCACGTAAACTGGCTGAACAGTATTATTACCAGACAACCCAATATTGCTCCTATAGAAGCTGGTCACAGAGCCTGTTCTGTTTGTTTGCTGAATGGAATAGTGATGAAATTGAAACGTAAATTATATTGGGATCCTGTAGCTGAAAGATTTAACAATGATGATGAAGCCAACTTTATGCTTCGCCGTTCGGAAAGATGGCCTTACCAGATTGATAAAGGGTTTAACTTAAAGACAACCATCTAAATTTTTGATTTGAGATTACTGGAATTTAACTGATTTATGAAATATAGCAGTATAGTAATTGTTTTGATAGTGTTGACAACATTGGGATGCCAATCGCCTTCTGAAACAAAAACAGCAACAGTAAAAACAGACAGCAGCATGGTGCAATTATTAACACTTGACCCAGGACATTTTCATGCGGCATTGGTACAGAAGACCGGTTATCCTGATATTGATACTACCGTTCATGTGTATGCGCCAGAAGGGGCTGAAGTGAATGCATATCTTAATCTTATTAAACAATATAATGGGCGGCCTGATAATCCTACACACTGGAATGAAGTAGTATATCGTGGAAATGATTTTGCCGGAAAAATGTTGTCAGAAAAGAAAGGCAATGTAGTGGTGTTATCGGGCAATAACAGATTAAAAACAGATTATATAAAAAGCTCGGTTGATGCGGGTTTAAATGTTTTGGCAGATAAACCGATGGCGATTAACAGCGAAAATTTTAATAAACTGGTTGAAGCGTTTGATGCCGCAAAAAAAAATAATGTATTGCTGTATGATATTATGACGGAGCGTTCAGAAATCACCAACATTGTTCAAAAAGCGTTAATACATGATTCAACGGTGTTCGGTGAATTAAAAAAAGGAACAGAAAAAGACCCAACAGTAATTATTGAAAGTATTCATTATTTCTTTAAAAGTGTATCAGGCAAACCACTTGTGCGCCCCACCTGGTTTTTTGATCCAACACAGCAGGGAGATGCTATCGCAGATGTGGCTACACACCTCGTTGATCTTGTACAATGGCAATGCCTGCCGGATGTTACGCTTGATTATACAAAAGATATACAGATCAGTTCAGCCAAAATTTGGCCCACTCCCCTCACACCATCACAGTTTAATGCAGTTACCGGCGTTACTTCATATCCGGATTATCTTAAACCTTATATTACTAAAGATTCTATACTGCAAACGCATGCCAATGGCGAAATGAATTACACCGTAAAAAATATTCCTGTAAAAATAATTGCCCGTTGGGATTATAAAGCTGAAGCTGGTGGTGACTCTCATCATGCCACTGTAAAAGGCACAAAAGCAACACTGGAAATACGGCAAAGCAAAGAAGAAAACTATAAACCTGTTTTATATGTTTACCCTTCGTCCAAAAACAAAAATAATTTTGATAGCACTTTACTGCAAGCTATAGCTAAGGTGAGCGAAAAATACCCCGGCATCACTGCAGAAAAACATGGAGAAGCATGGAAAGTTGTTATCCCTTCAAAATACGATATAGGACATGAAGCACATTTTGGGCAGGTGATGGAACGATATCTTCAATATATAAAAGAAAAGAAATTACCTGATTGGGAAGTACCCAATATGCTGGCAAAATATTATACCACCACAAAAGCGTTGGAGACAGCGACTAAACATCCATAATGAACGACAGTTTTAAAATATATTCCAACACGGGAAATCCGTTTGACCTTACCGGAAAAACCGCTTTGATAACTGGCGGCGGCAGAGGTCTTGGATTTGCTATAGCGGAAGCGATGGTGCAAAATGGAGCTGAGGTAGTTATTACAGGAAGAAATGAGAATTTGTTGCAACAGGCTTGTAAAACTTTAGGAAACAAATGCACTTATCATGTTTTTGATTTAAACAATATTGAAAGTATTCCTGCATTTGTAACAACCATTGAGCGGATTCACGGTAAAGTAGATATCCTGATAAATAACGCGGGCATCAACTATAAAAAAGAAATTCCTTATGTGTCAGACGAGGAGTATAACCAGGTAATTAAAACCAATCAAACGGCAGTGTTTGTGTTGAGTCGGGAATTTTCAAAAAAGATGATTGAAAGAAAGAGCGGATGTATTATCATGATCAGCTCCATGGCTTCTCAATATGGAATCCCAAAAGTAATTGCGTATAGCGCATCAAAAGCGGCGGTGGAAGGTATGACAAGAGCGATGGCAGTAGAACTTTCTCCGTTGGGAATAAGAGTAAACTGCATCGCACCCGGTTTTATTGAAACAGATATGTCGGCAAAAGCGTTGAATAACGATCCGGAAAGAAAACAAAAAGCTTTATCAAGAACGCCAATGGGTAAACTGGGCAAACCTTCCGACATTGGAAATGCAGCGGTATATCTTTGTTCTGAAGCAGCCAGCTATGTTACCGGCATAGTATTACCCGTTGATGGCGGCAACTCCATTGGATTTTGATTTTTAAACCTTATTATTTTTGTCGTTACTTTTATCTCTAATAATTGCTGTATGTATTCAAGAAATTTACTGGAAACCTGGCGCTGGTTCGGACCCAAAGATCCTGTTTCACTCAGAGATGTAAAACAGGCAGGCGCACAAGGTATTGTTACAGCCTTGCATCATGTACCTCACGGTGAAGTATGGACGAAAGATGAAATCAACAAACGCATTAATGAGTTAAGAGCGGGAGGTTTTGAATGGAGCGTAGTGGAAAGTCTTACCGTGCATGAAGACATAAAAACAAGAAGCGGTGATTATAACGATTACATTGACAAGTACAAACAGTCGTTGATTAACCTGGCAGCTTGCGGCGTAAAAATTGTTACGTACAATTTTATGCCTGTAAACGACTGGACGCGTACTGATATCAATTATAAAATGCCGGATGAATCTGAAGCGCTTTATTTTAACTGGAGCGACCTGGCGCTTTTTGATATATTTCTGCTAGGCAGAAAAGACGCTGAAAAAGATTACCCTGGTACTGTACGTGCTTTAGCAGCGCAAAAAAATGCTAGCTTTTCATCAGCACAAAAAGAAACGCTGATCAATACGGTTCTATTTGGAATTCCGGGTGAAGAAAAAAGAACCACGATTACCATGAAGAAGGAATTAGAGAAATATAAACATATTGACAGAACAGCGCTCAAATCAAACCTGGCATATTTTCTTCAACAGGTAGCTCCGGTTGCCGCAGAACTTGATATTAAACTGGCCATTCATCCTGATGATCCTCCATTTGATATTTTGGGTTTGCCAAGAATAGTTTGTAACAGGGAAGACTTGATGGATGTGATTTCATACTCCAATGCCCCATCTAACGGTATTTGTTTTTGTACAGGATCACTTGGTGCAAATCCCGCTAATGATTTGCCAGACATGATCAACGAAGTAAATACAAGAATTCATTTCGCGCATTTACGTAATACCAAACGAGATAGTGAAGGAAATTTTTATGAGGCCGATCACCTGGATGGCGACACAGACATGTATGAAGTAATGAAAGCGTTATTAAATGTGCAACAACTTTCCACATGGCATATTCCTTTCCGTCCCGATCATGGGCACCAGATGCTGGATGATATGGGTAAAATAAATAATCCTGGTTATTCCGCTATAGGACGATTGAGAGGACTGGCAGAGTTAAGAGGATTATCGCTGGGGATAATGAGAAGTATGTAAGCGTTTGATCACTCACGGTTGATTTGCTGATTGCCCAATCACTTAGCACTGCTGCGATGCCTTGCATCAGCAATCATCTGTTTATATCCGATAAGAAACAGCTAAAATCCTCGCTTCTTCTTTTGCCATTCGTTCTTAGCTTTAATCATATTACGTTCATTAAAATTATTTATATGCGCAGGTGTTTCATTACTCTTACAGTCATTCTGTTGTTTGCTACTGCAGCCAAAGCACAACAAGCCGCCAACGCCGATCTATACCTGCAAACCAGTGAAATGAATGATATGATGGTGAATTATGCTGCTGACAAAGGAAGCATATCACGTTTTTACTCCAGCGCAGATGCTCCGGGTTGGGGTAGAATGCGCTACGCCGGCGAATTTAATTCTCCAGAACGGCGTGCACGTTTACTGCAGTTGATTGATGAATACATAAAAAAAATGGCGCAGGTTGATTTTGAAAAAATGAATGTGAATGGAAAGGTTGACTACCTTCTTTTTAAACGCAACCTGGAAGGTGAAAAATATGATCTGCAGAATGAACAGAAAGATTACGATAAAATAGCGTCGTGGCTTCCATTTTCAGATCGCATTTATAATCTTGAAAAAACACGCAGAAGAGGAGCAGCAGTAGATGGAGAAGCTATTGCGAAAGAATTAAACAGCATTGGAAAAAATATTGAGGAGCGCTATGAAGCATTGAAAAAGGCAGACAGTATAGAAATGAAATACGCAGGCATTGCTTCTGAAGCGGCAAAGGGGCTGCAGGCTGCTTTAAAAAATGTATACAGTTTTTATAACGGCTACGACCCGATGTTTACCTGGTGGGTACCCGCTACTTACCAGAAAGCAGACAGCATATTAGGCAGGTATGCAGAAGCATTACAGAAAAAAGGCTTTATAAAAAACAATCAGAAAGATGATGGCAGCGGCATTATTGGTAATCCAATCGGAAAAGCAGAGATTATACGACAATTGCAATACGAGTTTATACCTTACACACCTGAGGAACTGGTGGATATTGCCAATAAAGAATTTGCTTACTGCGATGCTGAACTATTGAAAGCATCCAAAGAAATGGGATTTGGTAACGATTGGAAGGCAGCACAGGAAAAAGTAAAGAACAGCTATGTGGCGCCGGGCAAACAACCGGAAGCCATGTATGACCTGTACAAACAATCGGTAGCTTTTTTAAAAAAGAATGACCTTATCACCATCCCCGATCTTTCTGAAGAAACCTGGCGTATGATGATGATGAGTCCTGAAAGGCAACTGGTAAATCCATTCTTTTTGGGCGGTGAAACACTCATCATCTCCTACCCTACTAACACTATGGATTATGAACAGAAGATGATGAGTATGCGCGGTAATAATCCCCATTTTTCAAGGGCCACAGTCCATCATGAACTCATTGCCGGGCATCACCTGCAGGGCTATATGAGCAATCGCTATAAAACCTATCGTGATTTTGATACGCCATTCTGGGTAGAAGGAAATGCTTTATACTGGGAATTGCTGTTATGGGATCTTAAATTTCCCGTATCGGCCGAAGACCGCATCGGAATGTTATTCTGGCGGATGCACCGTTGTGCAAGAATTATTTTCTCACTCAATTATCATTTAGGCAAATGGACACCGCAGCAATGCATAGATTTTTTGGTTGACAGAGTGGGACACGAAAAAGCAAATGCGGAAGGTGAAGTGCGCAGATCATTTACAGGTGGGTACGGTCCGTTATACCAGATTGCTTATATGATAGGCGGTTTACAACAAATGGCAATGAAAAAAGAACTGGTTGATACAAAGAAGATGACCATCAAACAATTTAATGATGCACTACTGCATGAAAACAGTATGCCCATAGAAATGCTGCGCGCTATAATTACCAATCAACCGCTTACCAAAAATTTCAAAACACAGTGGAGGTTTTATAAATAATGCACCACCGTTGGTCCTGAATCCAACGACTGTCTCGTTAAAGACATATGTAACTTATTTTAAGATCACGGGATATTCCTTCATTAAACCCAGACCATGTTCCGAATGTAAAAAAATCCAAATCAAATCCATTACCCACAGGTAATTTTTGGCTGTTAAAACTTTGCGGACCATTAAAAGAAACTGGTGTGTTTATACTATAATCTTCCGCGATAAACATCCAGGTTTTACTCGTTTGTTTGATGTTTAGCATAGTAGTATATTCAGGATAGCCGTTTTGCTGTCGGTTGCCTGCCGCTGTGTAAGTATAAACAGCAATCGTTCCATCTTCATTTACCTCAATTATTCGTCCATAACTGTCCAGCTTGATTGTTTTTGCCCATACATATGTTGGGTCGTCCCCGTCTGTTACCATCGTGGGTCTGTCCTGTTTTAAAAAATTACCATGCGCATTTCCAAATACGCTGTCTATAATCAAAGTATCATTTATATAGTAATAATTGTTCCAGTAAGTGCCAAAATCAAATCCTGGTTTAGCGCCATCCAGGTAAGAAACAAGCCGACTACGCTTGTCATATTTAAATGCTTTGTTGTTCCAATGATTGCGATCGAGACCGCCACTGGTATACAATAAATTTACGGGATAACCCAATGCATTGTAAGTTACTTTACCTGTATCATAAATTGCTATATTCTTGTTCTCATCAAATCGCCAGAAAGAAACCTGGTCTACCCTGCAACTGGTTGCAGTACCCTTGCCGGCATCGTGCTTTACATAATCAAATATCTTGCGGCATGAAGAAAAATTTAGTAATCCTAATAGACTTATAAGGGAAAAAGTAATCTTTTTCATTGCAGTTATTATGAGTGATAGATGAACAATTGGTATACCAATCCCGATCACATTCCGAGACCTTAAAACTATATCATCGCAGGTAAAATAATAATGATTAATATCATGATGAAGGATGATATGCAGATAATGTGTAGGTCAGCCTTTGATCATTGCTGTCTGTTAGTATTCTTTTTCATCGCATAATAAATTGGTATCCCAATTAATGTTATGATCAAACCGGGCCAGGTATAAGTAGGCTTGAATTTTATCAGTAGTATACAGAAAGCTATTCCCAT
>JBGALP010000209.1:0-9179 GCA_044223805.1 Agriterribacter sp. | reverse complement strand
CCTGCAATACGGGTTCAATATTATACCAGGCCAGCTTTGCCCTGTTCTTTCCGTAATCAAGGTTATTATACAAACTTGCCTCTGGAAAAAGTGTGTTGCCGTTTCTATCAGTGGCACCTAAAGGCGTACTTGCCAAAGCCCAGCTTATTAATGGAAACCTAAGATCAATGCTGGCTCTTGTACCTTCAAAATCATCTATATAAATTAAACCCGCGCTACCTTTTCCAATTTGCGGTGCATGTCCGGGAATCATTCTCGCCGCTTCTCCAAAAGCAGTTATAGTTGATATTCCGGTTGGCGTATAAAATGGGAGATGATCCAATAACCTGTTTAACCTTGGCAGTTCATTGTGGTAGCTGAAGTCCGCGCCTATCATCGTGTTGCGGATGGGATCTTCACCATATCCCATTTTTGTAAAGTAAGGGCGTTCGCTTAATCTTACGGCTGTTGCTCCAATGGTAAAATTTTTATTGGCCAGGTAATCCAACCTTAACCCCATGTAGTTTCGCTGCTGTAATCCAAAAGCGGCCTGGTTTTCGAACTGCACATTCACGGGAATGCCTGAACTTAATATAGCCTGGTTTATAATACGCACAGTTCCCGCTGTATAATTGATATCGTAGTCTACACCTTCAGTTAAAGTACGGCCGCCGGCGGTAATCGTTACCGAACCCTGGGGTACGTTAAATGCATTTAAAGATATTTCAGATTGACCGGCTGCTGATGCTTTTGCCGTTCCCTTCATCACAAACCTATCAAGATTGGCATAGGTTTGAGCAATGGCTTTAATGGTATCGTATAGCGGTAGGTATAAATATTTTTGTTGTAAAGCTGGATCGGTAAAAGCAAACGCAAGGTCGCGCCCAAAAGGTTCCAATACAGGAAAGATGATCTGCGCCTTATAAGGCAGAACAGTATATCCTTCCACAAAATCAAATACCCCATCGGGCTGGGGGTCGTTTTGGTTGTTCAGCCGGTCAAGATTCAATAATGACAATAGCGGTACGCCTGCCTGGTCACCTTCAGGTAAATATCTCTTTTCACCACCACCGGGCTCATTATACAAAACATTCAGTTGAAAATCCGCGCGATCCAGTCCTGACAGATAATCTCCGTTATCGCTTTTGAGCGTATAAATGTTTTTCATCATCAGGTCCCATATGGGTAATTGCGTACGGGCTGATGTAGCCTTTAATAATTTCAGGAACAAAACTTTTTGCACCCCTGAGCTGGAATCTACCGGCACATCCTGCGAAAATTCACCCACCTGGTATACTCTTCCATTATAGCTATATTGAAATGCCACGCCTAATACTTCGTTAGGTTGTAATGCAGCGTTTAATGAAAGAAATCCTATTTGAGGATTGTAATTATACTGACTTGAATCGAGTTTATGGGCAAAGGTTTTTTCGAAATCCTGTACCTGGCGCAGACCAAGCCCGGTAAGATTTCCTACCACCAGCGATGGGCTTCTGTTGCTGCTGTTACTAATAATCTGCCTGTACAGCGTGTTCGCATCATTGCGAGGCAGATCAAGGTCATTTCCTGAACCGCCCCACGGACCATAAGGATGTGGTTCACCCATATCCATCAAACCAACTATATCTCTTGTATCGGTTGTAATGCCGGTTCCAGTTCTGTTGGTTACCCACACTTCCATACGCATTACCTGTATTTGTGACGATACCACCGGTATTGTTTTCATAGCGGCATTGTACTTCCTGTTAAAGTACTGTGCCAGTAAAAAGTTCCTGTTCTCATCATAATCATCTGCCTTCACAGTAATTTGGGAGGTAGATGCGCCTCCTTGCAACGACCGGGATTGCCTTTGCGATTTTTGGGTAGCAAATACGCCGGTTACCCAAAGCTTACCAAACTGCAGTTGTGTTTTAACACCAAATAATGATTGTGCACCCGGAATTAATGTTCCTTTTGAAGCGAAACTGGTATTCCCCAATTCAATTTTCTTTATTATCTCGTCTGATTTACCGGTGTATTCCAGTTTTAACTGGTTTTGAAAATCGAATGTAGATTGGGTATTATATGAGATTGGCAGTTTTACTTTATCGCCAATATTGGCAATTACATTAAGATTTGCTGCCAATTGAAAATCAAAACCACCATTTTTCCGCGCTCTTTCGGGTAAGGTAGGGTTTTTAACATTTTGACCCTGGTAACCGGCTGTTATACCCACCGTACCCTGGGGGCGAATATCAAATTTACTGCTGCCGAACAGGCGATTAAAAAGATCGTCAGTAGCGGTAAGTTTGGGCTTTAACAAACTTCGGTTCATCAGGCTGATGGTATTGGCTCTTTGCCTGAAATAGTCGTCCTCCTGTTTTTTTGCCTGTATCCTGTTGAATTCTTCAAAAGTGAGCGAGGTAGGTTTGCGGTAATAGCGGTTACCTATCTTTTCAATAATGTAATATTTCCTCTCTTTAGGGTCGTATATAATGGAATCCTTAATATTAGATGGATCCTTCAGATCGAAAGTATTCGAAGGAGCAGAAGTCATTCTGTCGCCACGCCTGTCGCTGATGGGGTACTTAAAGAGATTCTACTTTTAATGGTATCTCCATTTGAGGAGGATCGTATCTCTTGGAAGATTTTATTTTACATAAAAAGGTGCTACATGTGCTACGTATAGCTGATTAAAGCTATAGCGAAACATGCACAACCAATACAAGTATGTTAAAGATACAGTCAATTTTCTTGTTTAGTTGGTAGAGTTCTTCTCAAATAAGCTGTAATGCTTTTTAATTAAATTTTCCAGATTTTCCAGTAGAGGGGGCGGATGAGATAGCCTTTTTAACAGCATTTTAACCATGTTGCAGACATTACTTAGGAAAACACTAACGCATTTAACGCATCTTGTTCCCAGAAAGTATTGTTTACTGAACTTGAACCTTCATTTCGCCAATATTTTTATTTACTTTATCTCTTAACTCCAGCACTATTCTTTCAGCCGACTTTTTCCCTATTCCTTTTATCTTCTCCAGTTGATAGGTATCGCCTCTTACAATTGCCTGCGCCAGTTCTTCTGGTTGCATGGCAGAAAGCATCATTCTGGCTGTAGACGAACCTACGCCATTTACACTCACTAACTGCACAAATATATTTTTTTCAGCCATGTCAAAAAAACCATACAGGGTATGGCTGTCCTCTTTTATCTGCAGCAAGGTGAATAGGGAACCTGCATCAAGCGATTGTATTTTTGTATATGTGTTGAGGCTTATCTGAACTTCATAGCCTACACCGTTTACGTCTACATGCACTACCGCTGGAGACTTATATACAAATTTTCCTCTTACAAAAGCTATCATGGGGTTAGTAAAGGCAACAAAGATAATGGATTGTGTTTGTAGAAAACCAATAAGTGTGGTTTTGATTTATTACTATAATTGTATTTTCGTGCCCAATTTTGAAACAGTTAATACAATGAGTGTAAAAATAAATGCCGCTATCACAGCCGTTGGTGGTTATGTGCCTGAATACAAACTTACCAATGCTGAATTGGAAAAATTAGTGGATACCAATGATGAATGGATACGTACAAGAACAGGAATTTCAGAAAGGAGAATTTTGAAGGGTGCGGGTCTTGCTACATCAGACATGGTGGTTCCGGCTATACAGAATATCCTGGAGAAAAGACAAATCAGCGCTGCGGAAATAGATTGTATAATAGTGGCTACCGTTACGCCCGATATGGTGTTTCCGTCTACCGCTAATATAGTTTGTCATAAACTGGGTGCCACTAATGCCTGGGGTTTCGATCTTGCCGCTGCCTGCAGCGGCTTTTTGTATGCATTAACTACGGGAGCTTCTTTAATTGAAAGTGGCAGATACAAAAAAGTGGTTGTGGTAGGATCAGATAAAATGAGCTCTATAGTTGATTACAGTGATCGTACTACCTGTATTATATTTGGTGATGGGGCTGGAGCCGTTTTGCTTGAGCCAGGAAAGGAAGAGGGATATGGAATAGTGGATAGTATTTTAAAAAGTGATGGATCCGGCGGGCATTATTTGCATATGAAGGCGGGTGGTTCCTTGAAGCCTGCCTCTATAGAAAGTGTTACCAATAAAGAGCATTTTATATACCAGGAAGGACAAGCTGTATTTAAGCACGCCGTAAAAGATATGGCAGATGTAAGTTATGAATTAATGCAGCGTAATAAACTTACCGGCGAAGACATTGCATGGCTTGTACCTCACCAGGCTAACAAGAGAATTATAGATGCTACAGCTAACCGTATGGGATTACCAGCGCATAAGGTAATGTTGAATATAGAGCGTTATGGTAATACTACCGCGGCTACTATACCACTTTGTCTTTGGGATTGGGAAGATAAATTGAACAAAGGTGATAATATTGTGCTGGCTGCTTTTGGAGGCGGATTTACATGGGGTTCTGCTCTGATAAAATGGGCATATTAAAAAATTGAATAGTGAAATGTGAGACCTGAAAAGAGAAATGTCGCTTTCTCATGTCTGTCTTCTCACGTTTTGCGATTAATTATGCTTGTTGTTTAAAGCTATTTCTGATCTTATCTATCAGTTCTATTTCGATAATTTTTTGTGAAAGCAATATCATGTTTTTAAATGATGGTCCGTGTGAAATACCATGACCAATGATCACCGGCTTGTTCACTCCCAAAACAGGCACACCACCGTATTGTTCAAATTCAAACTGATCAAAGTATTGATCATGAATATTGCGGCGCTTTACAATATCGTAAATGCTTTCAGCAAGTTTCAGAATCACATTACCGGTAAATCCTTCGCAAACAATTACGTCTGCTTTATTCAGCAGCACATCTCTTCCTTCTACATTGCCTATAAAATTAATAAGCTTGTTTTCTTTAAGCAACGGATAGGTTGCCTGCGCAAGAATGTTGCCTTTACCTTCTTCTTCACCAATGTTTAAAAGAGCCACTTTAGGATTTTCAACATTCCATACATGCTGCACAAACAATGAACCAAGTACAGCGAATTGTGCAAGGTTTTCAGGTTTGCAATCTGCGTTAATACCTGCATCGAGTAATAAACCAAGTTTGCCATCTTCATGCGGCATATATGCACCAATGGTGGGGCGGCTTATGCCATCAATGGGTTTAATACTGTACAAAGCGCCTACCATCATAGCGCCCGTATTACCTGCGCTTATAAATGCATCAGCTTTGCCTGTTGCCAGCAAATGAAAGCCAATAGCAATAGAAGATTTTTGTTTTTCCTTTAATGCCTTTGTAGGGTGTTCATGCATGTCTATAACCTGTGGGGCATGCACAACCGTAAAATGTTGTTGGGCAGAGGAAAGATGATCTTGTATGAGTGGATTTAGCTGCGCTTCATCACCCACCAACAAAAGATGGGCTGGTTTCCCGGAAGTAGCTAAATAATCTTTTACTCCAAGTATTGCTTCTGCGGGAGCGTAATCACCCCCCATCATGTCTAAGGCAATATTCATGTAGCAAATTTGGGGAAAATCTGAAAATACAAATCCCAAATCCAAATAAATATTATTTATTCAGAATTGGGAACCGCATTAACAGGGGGAAATAATTATTGAATAGGAGATTTCTCTACTACAACTTTTCCTTTGTAATACAACTTTCCTTCGCTTACATGCGCACGGTGACGTACATGTGTTTCGCCTGTAACAGTGTCTTTGCTTAAAGTAACTGTTTGAGCAACATAATGTGTCCTTCTCTTCGCACTGCGCTGTTGTGAGTGTCTCCGTTTTGGATTTGGCATAACACTAATTTTTAATTGTTTCTGAATTTGTCCAATCCTTTCCAGATTGGGTTATCGCTTCCGGAGCTTTGTTCATTCAATCTTTTCAGCATTTCCAAAGCTTCCTGGTTGCATCCTGAACTTCCATCAGGTTTTGGTAAACAGGTACGTTGTAATGGTATACTTAAATTAATAAATTCGTATATCCATGCCCGTACGTTAATATGACTTTCCGTTCTTGAAATGTAATAAACATCAGGATCTTCCTCGTCATTATTCATCTCATCAGGATTATCTACCATTTTTACTAATACTTCAAAATCATCCCATAAAGCTTTTTCAACAGTATTGCCACACAAATCGCAAGGCAATATTACTGTTCCGCCAATCTCAAACTTAAGCATGAGAAAGGATGATTTTTTGTCCAGAACAAGCTTTACCGTAACATGACAGTCTGTAAAATCCTGTGGTTGATTTTCTGCAAAGAACTTATCTTCAATCTCGTAAACAAATTCATGCTTGCCCGGCTTCAGCCCTACAAAAGCAATCTCATATTCGTGCCGGTTTGCCATGCTTTTTGTTTTAAGGCTGGCAAAGGTAAGGGAATTCAGCGGAAAATGGCAACAAAATATCAATTCTGTCTTAAAAGCATTTACAAATGTATTACCAACTGGCAGGCAACGGATTAAGGCATTTTATGCCAAAGGTTAGTAATATATAATTAAATATTGCAAACTGCATAGTTTCACATACCCTAAATTTGCGGCTTTGTAAATAAAATATTATGAAGTTCTGGAAGGCTTTTTCACCTGTTATGCTTGTATTTGTTATAGCTACCATTTTAATATTGTTATTGCGAAACATGCTTGCAGGCTATGGCTTTAATGTGGATGTATTATTATGGGGAAATGTGTTTTTATTTATAATGAGCCTGATTTCTTTTTTTATCCAGCAGAAAGGAAATAACCCGGCGAAACCGCAACTATTTGTTCGGTATTTCTATATTTCATTTTTAATAAAGTTTTTATTGGTCGCCGTAACGGTATTGGTGTATTCTGCTATTGCAGGCAGGATCAATAAAGCCGCCATCATAACCTGTATGGCATTATACCTCGTATACATGTTTGTGGAAATCAGTATAGCCTTAAAATCCGGACGACCAAAGAATGGGTAAGCAGGAAGCACCTTTAATGACATTACAGTCTTTTTTACCTCAGGGGGCTTACGAAACCGTAATGCAGTACCTGCTCCAGTATAAGGTTCACCTTACTATTACAAAAGAAAGAAAAAGCGTTTTAGGCGATTACCGGTTTGCGGTTAATGGCAAAAATCATCGGATCAGCGTTAACGGAAATCTAAACAAATTTGCATTTCTAATTACACTGTTGCATGAGTTAGCCCATCTTGTGGCTTTTGTTAGGTACGGGAACCGTATTGCTTCGCACGGTGGTGAATGGAAGCAAACCTATGAAGAGATATTACGGCAGTTTTTGCAATTGAATATTTTTCCGCCCGATATAGCATCCGAGGTAAAAACAACCATGCGTAATCCTGCTGCGGGTAGTTGTGCAGAAGATGGTTTGTTACGCGTATTACGCAAGTACGATGGTAAGACCGGCAACAAAAAGCTAGTGGAAGAAATAGCTGAAAAATCTACTTTTCGAACAGATGACGGAAGAATATTTTTGCGCGGCAACCAATTGCGTAAACGCATCAGGTGTATAGAAATAAAAACGGGCAGAATATATTTATTCAACCCGGTTTATGAGGTAACACCTCTATGATTTACATTGCTTATTGCTTTTGCAGAATAACAGTATAAGTGCCGGGTAAAGGCTGTGCTAAATAATAAGAAACTTTTAAGGTAGTTGCAGTAACATCAATAAGGTTTAAAGTAAGAGGATCGCCGGTGGTTGGTGTAAACTTTATTTTTGTATCAGTTTCAATTAAAGCCCATGTACCTGAGCCTGCCCAACTAGGGTCACATACTACTGTTGATTCGTCTATTGAGTAAGTGTCATCGGCTCCTATCGTAAAAATATCATCCTTTACGCATTTAATCTGATCAACAGGAAGATTGATAAGACTGGTGCCTGAAGCGTCCTGTATATCACTAACCTTCCATTTATTGGCAAGAAGTTCTTTTTTTGTTTTAACGGGAGGATCTTCGCTTTTTTCTTTCTTACAAGCTATAACCGCAAAAGTAATAATGGCTGAAAGAACAAGAAAGTACGGAGAAAATAGAGCTTTACACTTTGTCATATTAATACGTTTATACTGTTGTATACGCTATCAAACAATTACCTGTTGGGTAAATATACAAGGAGTAAAGATAAGCAAGATGTGTTAACTGAGCATGGCCATAGCCGCATAAAGTATAAAATAACCTATGGCAACAAAAGCTAAAAAGAATTTATCCGCATTTTTCATAAAAGGGTGAATTATACGGACAAAACGATTTACGCGAAACGATGTTGTATAAAATAAAGGGTTTCTTTGCAAGATTGATTTTTTACCGGATAAGCGTGGTAATGCCCTTCATATCAAAAACCTGGCGTGTGGTTTTATGCACATAATGGAGCGTCCATACATAGGCTCCGGAACGCTGCATTTTACCATTAATGGTTCCATCCCATTTTTTTAAACGGCTGGTTGTTTCAAAAACTTTTTGACCGTAAAGGTTATATACTCTGAACATCAGGTCGTCTGCTTTGTAGGCATTTAAAGGATACAGGTAATCGTTAAGATTATTACCGTCAGGCGTAAACGCAGATGGAATAGCTATGTAACAACTGCTTACCACCTTAACTGTCTTTGTAGCTTCGGAAAAGCAACCCAGATCATCCGTTACAGCAAGTTTTATAGTGTAATCTTTATCAGTTAAAGGAGGTGCATATTGCTGGGGAGGTGGTACCTGTTTAATACTTCTGGCATTATTACCAAAGTCCCATGCCCAGGAAACGATGCGGCCTATGCTCATATCTTTATAGACTGTTGTATCGTTAGGGCAAATAAATTCAGGTGCTTCAAAATCAGCCTTCAACGTATTATCTAACAATATTTCTGCTGAAGCAGTGTCGCTGCATACCCCATTTGACGCTATTAGTGTGGCATTTTTTTGACCAAAAACTGTATATACTTTTTCAGGATTTTGAACAGATGAGGTACTATTATCTTCAAATACCCAGTTCCAAGAATTTACTTCGTGGTTACCATTATGGCTATAAGAAATAATATCATATTTGCATCCTAACGATACAGTATAGTTGAAGTCAGCTGAAACGGTATCCATAGTATTAAAGCTCACCTGTTGTCCGGCGGGTGTTTGTTGCCCACATTCGTCTACCAGTGTGTTGCCATCGGTACCGGTTCTTAATGTGATGGTATAGCTGCCTTTGGTAAGCAATGCTTTATTTAATTTCAGATAAATAATGCCTGTTCTGTTATCT
>JBGALP010000208.1:0-9527 GCA_044223805.1 Agriterribacter sp. | reverse complement strand
TTGAATAACGGTATGCTTAAAGTATTTAAGAATATCAATCAATATGATGCGGCAAAAGGAGCTTTTTTCAGTTGGTCGTATGCAATAGTAAGGAATGCAGCACTAACGCTGATCAGGGATAAAAAAAATATATTGACCTATGAATTGAACGATAATATGCAGGAAACAGGCAGCCCGCATCCCTTTAAACAGCTTGAATGGAAGGATATTTACTTTTACCTTGACCAGCTACCTGCAGCAACACGCTATGTATGTTGCCTGTATTATATACAAGGATTCGCCATTAAGGAAATAGCTGAAAGTATAAACGTAAAAGAAGGAACAGTTAAGTGGCATCTGAATCAGTGTCGTACCAGGCTTAAAACAATTTTTGACAATGAGCAAAACATTTCAAAAAGTGGATGACAAAAACGAACATATTGATCCAACTTTTCACAAAGCTTATCCAGAGCCAGAAGTTCCGGTGGATGAAGCCTGGAAGCAGATGAAAAGCATGCTGGAGTTGAATCAGGCTATGCCTCATGCGCATGCGGCTGTGAAAACCTTCTGGCAAAAGATTGGCATATATGCGGCAATCAGCGCCGCAATAGTTGTTATTGTATACCTTGCTTTGCATCGTACGCAACCTCATGTGGAGCAACCGGCAGCTAAAGTTTATACCACTCAAAATATGCCTCAGAAGAATATTTTATCCAATGGCACAATGGTATATGCTGATAGCAAAAGCAGTATTACAGAACAAATTCGAAACAGCAATAAACAACCTGTAATACTTTCCGGAGCTGCTTATTTTGATGGCACTCCACAGCATCCATTAAATGAATCTATAGCGGCAGGCGCAGTTACTGTGATCCCACAAAATGCCGCTGTTTATATCAGGTATGATACCACTACAGGCATTATATCTGTTTATCTTCAGTCGGGGGCTGCTTCATTAGTGGTTGATGGCAAAAAGATAAACCTTGAAGCCGGCAAATCAATTCAGTATAATGAAAGAACAAAATATTGGAGTGATATTGAAAAGGCGAATATTAATTTATTCGGCTATGCTACAAAGGTTTTTGATTTTAACGACACACCGCTTCAGGAAGCAACAGCATATATTGAGAAGGCATATGGCGTTACAATTCAGTTTACGAATACCAGTTTAATCAAATGCAGTTACCCGCTTTGTGTAATCGCATCGGAAGTGTTTGGACAATCCAAAGCGTATACGTTTGAATTTTGAATATACAGATTGAAGCATGAGAAATTGGTTTTAAATATCAGGAGCGAAGTGTGAATAAAATTTATTTTATAATACTGTTCGTTTTATTTGCGACGAATATACCTGCTTTAAGCGTTGCACAGCAATCAGCGCATAAACCCTCTGCAGGTATAACGGTACTTTTTTTCTGAATGGAGAGATAAGTTTGGATTCCTTAACCAGGCATGTTCACCGGCAAACTGATATGAGGTTCTCTTTAATTCTTCAAAAAAGTGAGTGGTGGCACCCGCATCACTTTTCCACAAAGAGCTATTCTTTTACAGCATTGCTTGAGCGAATAAAAAAAACTACTTCACTATATTACACATTTACTCGCGGCTATGTAATTTTCAGGATAATCCTGTAAATTCCGCTTCTATGTCGTGAATTCTTCCATAGCAGAAAAAAAATATTCAAAGCCCTTAAAGAAAACTGATGTTACCAGCGGCAATACGAAAAACAAATCCACAGTATTGAATAACAGTTACAAACAAAAGACTGCATATTCAACCGGTTCCGAAAAATTGCATAACAAGCTGCCTGCTGTTATTAATGACAAAACAAAAAGAAAAGTAAATAGCAGCAAAATTGCAGGAACACAACAAACAATTTCAGATTCAATTCATAGCAGATCTGATAACATGATATTGGTAAACAGAAAATATAAAATCAAAAAACTTCAACAGCGAGCAGTTTCTATTTTACTTCCACCTGGTGAAACAAGCAATAAAAAGGCATTTGACCTTCATTTTGGTTTACAGTGGAATTTTTCGCTACCCTTCCAGGGAACTAAAAATTATTTTACAGGTACCAATGGTAAAAATCAATTCTATTATGGCTTAATTCCCGGAGTGTGGATGAGTAAAATGTGGGGCGAAAAGCATGAAACTATTTTACATTTAACTCCCGCGCAGCAATATTTCGCAAACAATAAGCCCCTCGTGGATTCTGGCGGACTTTCAATTCCCGGTGACTCTGCTACATATAAAAAAACAACTACGCTAATTAAAACGAGTGGCTTTGCTGTTGGGTTGGCCTATAATTATAAAATCAACGAAAGATGGGCTATAGGAGCGGGTATTCATTATAACTGGCAGCAAAAAGCTTTACTCAATCAGCTAACCGCCAGGTCTGATAGTATCAATACATCTGTTTCAGATTCTTTATACACTGTACCAAAATCTTCTGACGGCTGGCAATATCTTAAATCTTCATTTTTTTCGGTCAGGGTAGAAATTTCATACGAGCTGAAGAACTTCAGGATTGGAGGTGCAGTATTAGCCCCTTTTCCTGCAATAGCATCCTCTTCACTTAACAAGCTTCAAACGATCAATAGCCAGGTGTTTTTAAGATGGCGGATTAAATAAAGCGGTTTTTACTCTTTGTTCAAAACAAATTTGATGTTGTTATATAAAAAAAGTCATGACGCATGTATCAATGCGCCATGACCTATATTTTTTATAGCCTGAAAAATTAAACTTTTGCAGACTTTACAGTCTTGATAATACGGGCAGCCACTTTGTAAGGATCTGCTGCTGAATTAGGACGACGATCTTCCAGGTAACCGCTCCAGCCTTTTGCAGGAACCATTACAGGAATACGGATAGATGCACCGCGGTCAGAAACACCGAAGCTAAAATCGTGAATGCTTGCAGTTTCGTGTTTACCGGTCAAACGTAGATGATTATCGGCACCATAAACAGCAATATGCTCTTTTACAACAGGGCGGAAAGCTTCGCATATTTTTTCGAACTTCTCTTTACTGTTGGCAGTACGCAGGGTAGTGTTAGAGAAATTAGCGTGCATGCCGCTACCATTCCAATCGAGCGCACCCAAAGGTTTGCAATGCCAGTTGATAGCAACATCATATTTTTCACCTATTCTTTCCAGCAAATAACGGGCAACCCAAATCTGATCTCCGGCATCTTTAGCGCCTTTTGAAAAAATCTGGAATTCCCACTGGCCGGCAGCCACTTCTGCATTAATACCTTCCACATTCAATCCAGCTTCAAGACACACATCTAAATGTTCTTCAATGATATTGCGCCCAAAAGCATTACTGGCACCTACTGAGCAATAGTAAGGACCCTGGGGACCAGGAAACCCTCCTTCGGGGAAACCCAAAGGTCTGTTGGTTGCGCGATTCCACAGGAAGTATTCCTGCTCAAAGCCAAACCAGAAATCATTATCGTCGTCTTCAATCAAAGCGCGGCCATTCGATTCGTGAGCAGTACCGTCTGCATTCAACACTTCGCACATTACCAGGTAACCATTTTTACGCTGAGGATCAGGGCAAACAAAAACGGGTTTCAGCAAGCAATCTGAAGAACCGCCAGGAGCTTGTTCTGTAGATGAACCATCAAAAGACCAGTTAGATAAATCCTCCAGCTTTCCGCTAAAGTCCTTCTCTATCTTTGTTTTGCTACGGAGGCTTTGGGTAGGTTTATAGCCATCAAGCCAGATGTACTCAAGTTTTGCCAGTGACATAGTTAAATGAATTGGTTGTTTTAGAAAAAAAATCTTTAATCACACAAATTTACAGACAATGAATAACAAAAACAGATTTTTTGTAAAGAAAAAATAATAATTATCCTTTTTTGATGTAAAAAATCAAAATTTATGTTGAAATAAAATATATTTTAAATAAAATAATATATTTGCTTTCTTATAGTAACCAATTGATTTTCCGTATAGTTGGGTACGTGCCTATGAAGAAAAAAAACGCTCTTTAGCGGGTTGTTGTGCTATTGTTAATGAGTATCGGTAGCCTCAATTACGGCAGAATTGCATATATAAGTTGGAGAAATTCCCGTGGAAGAAATAGCGCCAACGGCATCTTTAGGAAGCACATTGCCGCTAAGTACCAATACTGTATCAAGCCCGAACTTATTGGCGCCCACAATGTCTGTTTGCAGGGTGTCGCCCACCATAAGTATATCCCGTTTGGTAACGGTGGGATTTAGCCGGAGCACTTTTTCAAGCGCAAACATAAATATCTGTGAATCGGGCTTTCCAAAGCGGATCAGCTTCTTTCCTACTAATTTTTCAATCATCCAGCCCAGTCCGCCTATTGCGATGCCCATTTCGGTACCCGATACCGGATAAGCGCCATCGGCATTAGCCAATATGGCGGGTATGGTACGACGGCGCAATAGATTTACCGCTTTATTCAGACCTTCAAACCAGTCGAAACCTTCATCGTCAAGCAAAACAAGAGCCGTTACTTCTTCAATATTTTCTTCGTTGATTTGCGAAAGCGGCACCGTTTGCAAACCTGGATGCTGTATGTAGTGTGCTGAATTTTCGGTACCGAGATAAGCTACCAGTCCCGTTTTTACTTTTAGGTCCAGGAATTCTTTGGCAAGCATTCCGGACGATATAATGCGGTCGGGGGTTATTTGCATCAAGCCCGCTTTTGCATAAGTTTCCACGAGTAATTCGGGGCTTCGGCTGGCATCGTTGGTGATGATATAAAATTCTTTTTGTTGGGCCTGCAGCCAGTTAAAAGTTTCTTTTATGCCTGGCACCATGCCCTTGTAAGTACGTAATACACCAAAAGCATCAAAAAAAATAACCTGGTAATCTTTCAGAACAGATTTAAAATCCTGTATTTCCATTATGAAGCCCTGCATTTTGCCAGCAGGTATGCGAAATAACACATAATAATAAAACAAACTGTTTTTTATTACTGCACGTGAGCGATGTCTTTGAAATAAAGCTTAAAAAATTTGAAATTTATTTAAGTTTTAGCGCTTTGATGATTTTTTCCGGATCAAAATCGCGGTCAACACTGGGAAGATAAATGTCAAAAGCCTCCGCTTTTAATTTTTTAGCATATTCTGGTGCAAAGAAATAATTGCCATCTTTTACTACATAATTGAGAATAAAAAAGCGGTATGCTTCGCGCATAAACCGTATTTCATCGGCTGTAAGCGGATTTATCTTGTGGTATTCGGTTAAAAACAATAAAAACCTGTCTTCCATCATCGTGTCAATCACATAACTGAAAACAGGTCTATCCCCAGCATTGCTAACTACGCGGCTGAAAAAATAAAAATCCATTATGCGGCTGCTTATTCTGAACCAGTCGTAATCCCAACGGCTAAAAAGTTCCTGCTTATTAATCACAGAAAAATTGCCAATGTTCCAGTCAATAAAAACCGGGATTGTTTCAAAAGATCCAGCATTACATTTAAGCCTGTTTTTCAAGAAAAGATCGCAGTGATAGCGCAGCATATCAGCATGTACACGGCTGCCAAATTTTTTTTCGTTTGTTTCGAGCTGCTCCTGTATGTTAATAATATCGGTGCGGAGGGTTTTAGACGACTTGGGCAATACATTGCGTATACGACTGCAGGCCAGGTGAAACTTTCCAAATTGTCGGCCAAGGCTTTTTATATGATGCTCTTCCAGCCGCGCCGGCAGCCGCTGCATTACCCGCGTGGGATTGTAAAACACCACCCACATATCCGTTTTTCCCTTTTTGTAACGATAGGTGTAAACCCGGTTGTTTTTAAGCAGCGATTTGCCAATCAGGTTCTCAAAAGGATACAATAAATTGTTCGACAACGAATGGATGATGCGGTGATCTTCTTTAAAATATTCATATTTACCAAAGCTGGATACCTTGGCAATCACAAAATCTTCATCGGCAAACGTAATTTTTAAAACGCTGTTGGTAGATACCAAAATGCTGATATCTTCTATATTGGCAATTTTTCGGGAAGAATCATACCCTTCCCAGGCTTTATGAATAATCTCCGGCACGTCCATCATATATTTTGTTCAGCAAGGTTTTTAAAAGGAATTGTACTATGATTTTTTTTAAGACCAAACGCAGTAGGGCAGAACTTTCATTTTAAATAATAACCTAAGTTTGAGATAAGCTATAGTTATAGAAGAAAAAGTAGCATACTTTTTTGCTTAACGGATAGTTGACTATCAATCTGGTAAAATCAAAGATGCATACCGGCTTTTTCAACGGCAAAGTTGCAGAAATATTTGAAACAGCTCATGATTTTTGCAATGAATTTAAAATGAATTCAAAAAATAAAACCTGCCGGTTTGGGCAGGTTTTAAGAATATTCCAGAAACCATTATCTGAGGAATAACATTTCACGGTACTTTGGCAACAACCAGTATTGATCATCTACCAGCAATTCCAGCTTGTCAACGTGATAGCGGATATCATCAAAGAACGCGTCTTTTACCTGGCTTTGATAGGCAATTGCTTTTGTGCGGGTGCTATCCATTTTGTTGACTACTTTTCTCGCTTCAATCATCTTTTCAACGCCTTCAGCTACTTTGCTGATATGCTCAGAAATTTTTACCAAGATTTGTTTCTGATTGGCGTAAGAAGATTCTGGTAAACCAATTTCTTTAAGACCCTTAATATTAGTGATCAATATATTCTGGTACTTAATGGCACTGGGTAAAATGTGGCTGGTACAAAGCTCACCCATAATGCGGCTTTCGATCTGTACTTTCTTAATGTATTTTTCCAGTTCAATTTCGTGACGTGCTTCCAGTTCAGAGTGGTTATAGATGCTTAGCTCATCATACAAAGCTTTTGATTTATCAGTAACCATTGCATCCAATGCAAGAGGGGTAGTTCTGACATTAGGTAATCCACGTCTTTCCGCTTCATGATGCCATTCATCGCTGTAACCATCTCCTTCAAACAACACTTTTTCGGAGCTGATGATATACTGGCGGATAACATGCATAATAGCGATTTCTTTCTTCTCGCCTTTTTCAATCAGTCCGTCTACTTCTTTCTTAAAGTCAATTAATGTTTTTGCCATAATAGCATTCAGGGTAGTCATAGGAATACCACAGTTTGCTGTAGAACCCACTGCTCGGAATTCAAATTTGTTACCGGTGAACGCGAAAGGAGAAGTGCGGTTACGATCTGTATTATCTAATAATAATTCAGGAATGTTTTTGTGAATGTCGAGTTTCAACAAAATTTCATCCTGCTCAGTAAATTTATCGCCTACTCTTGTTTTTATTTCACTTAATACTTCACTCAGGTATTTACCTGTAAATACAGAAATGATTGCCGGAGGGGCTTCGTTGGCACCCAAACGGTGATCGTTACCTGCAGACGCGATAGAAGCCCGAAGAAGATCAGCATAATCGTCAACAGCTTTTATTACGTTTACAAAGAAGGTAAGGAACATCAGGTTTGTCTTAGGCGTTTTGCCTGGGGCCAAGAGGTTTACCCCTGTATCGGTAGACATGCTCCAGTTATTGTGCTTACCGCTACCATTAATGCCGGCGAATGGTTTTTCGTGCAGGAGCGTAATAAGGTTATGTTTTCTTGCTACGCGCGTCATTATGTCCATCAACAACATATTGTGATCTACCGCCAGGTTCGCTTCTTCATATATAGGAGCGCATTCAAACTGTGCAGGAGCAACTTCATTGTGTCTTGTTCTTAAAGGAATGCCCAGGCGATACGATTCTTCTTCAAAATCTCTCATGAAAGCATATACTCTTTCAGGAATAGCTCCGAAATAATGATCTTCCAGTTGTTGTCCTTTGGCAGGAGAATGGCCGAATACAGTACGACCCGTCATTACCAGGTCAGGCCGCGCATTAGCCAAACCTGCATCAATTACAAAATACTCCTGTTCCCAACCCAATGTTGCAATAACACGGTCAACGTTTTTATCAAAATAATGACACACATCAACCGCTGCTTTGTTAAGCGCTTCAATAGATCTTAGCAGTGGAGTTTTGGTATCCAGTGACTCACCGGTATAAGAAACAAATATAGTAGGAATGCAAAGGGTGTTAGCGTCGCCGATATTCATAATGAATACAGGAGAGGTAGGATCCCAGGCAGTATAACCCCTTGCTTCAAAAGTAGCTCTTAAGCCGCCTGACGGAAAAGAAGAAGCATCTGGCTCCTGCTGAATCAGCGCGGCTCCGTCAAACTCTTCAATGGGAGTGCCATCACCCTTTAATGTAAAAAAAGAATCATGCTTTTCAGCAGCAGTTCCGGTAAGTGGCTGAAACCAGTGGGTAAAGTGGGTAACACCTTTTCCTTCTGCCCAGCTTCTTAAACCGGCACCAATTTGGTTACCCATGTTGCGGTCAACTTTTTTACCGCTCCTGATTGAAGCCGCCAGGCTTTTGTAAGCTTCATCGCTTAAGTATTCACGGGCAGTTTTAAGGGTGAACACATTCTCACCGAAAATTTTTGTTATCTTATCTGATCCTTCCACTATAATTTCTTTTCCGAGGCCAGAAAGATGGTTGATAGCATTAAATCGTAATGATTCCATATAATTGAGTTTCGATATAAATAATTGGGGTAAAGATGTGATATCAGTGCATACGAAACTATTGCTTTTTTTTAATTAATAAACATAATCTTAGATGGTATTGCGCTGTAATTCAAAAAGCCGGGTTTCACTAAAAATAACCAACATTGTAATTATAGGTAATTTAAAATGCGTCCTCAGTTCGTGTTTTGTTTTTTAATGTTAACAGCTGCCGCAAATGGAATTAAAAACAACATTACATAAAAAGCTTTGTACCTGATAATGGCTCCCGTAAAAGGAACAGTATAGCCAATCATCAGCATGGCGCTAAAAGCGAGCACCATCAAAAAAATACTAAAAGGTAACGTAAAACTACTTTGTGTTTTATGCCTGTAAATTATTGCAACAATAATCAATGCCATCATTAATGTATTTTCAAAAAATGCCAGCAAATGAAATGGTGTTGAAATTTCTGTAGGATAGGGGCGTATGAATATATGATTCAAAGCCTGAGGTAATACATGAAGATAACTTACGGGGGTTGGTTGCAATGGTGTTAATGGTAATCTTGTATTGGCTTCTAGTGTTAGAAACTGATGTTGTTTTTCTGCCAGTTTTTGGGGTAGGTTAAATGGAGATAAAGTGGACAGAAAGAAAATCATTATCCCGATAGCATATATAATAATAAATGGAGTGTAAGAGAATCGAGTGCGCTTTTGAGCAAGATACCAGGCAATCACAGCGGGAATAAATAACAAGGCATTGAAATTTCTCATTATTAGGACGCCGGCAAAACCTGTAACAGCTACTACTATATATGCTGTGCTGAATTTTTGAGCAATGCATTTGTGCATAGCGTATATAAGCATCCCTGAAAAAAGTACAATTAATCCTTCTTTATCAATACCACTGTTCCAGAACAAGGACGATGGCAGAAGGAATATAATGAGGAATAGGAGTAAACGGTTTTTACGCAGATAACAGGTAGTTACATAGTATATAAGATAAAG
>JBGALP010000207.1:0-8691 GCA_044223805.1 Agriterribacter sp. | reverse complement strand
AGCCTTTACATTTTCTGTGACCCCCCAGGGGCTCGAACCCTGGACCTACTGATTAAGAGTCAGTAGCTCTAACCAACTGAGCTAGGGAGTCAAGTGGGCTGCAAAAGTATAGAAATGCAATCAAAAATTTACAACTTTTCTTACCTAAATTGCGCCCGATGGCCGGAATACAAAAAAATATAAAAATTATTGAGTGCCCGAGAGATGCCATGCAGGGCTGGGCGCATTTTATACCTACCCGGCAAAAAGTTGAATATATTAATAGCCTTCTGCAGGTAGGCTTTGATACCATTGATTTTGGAAGCTTTGTTTCGCCAAAGGCAATACCTCAAATGGCAGATACGCATGAGGTTATACGCCAACTGGATATTTCGGGTACAGCAACAAAGCTGCTTGCTATTATAGCCAATGAAAGGGGTGCTAATGAAGCGGTGCAATATGATGCGATTACTTATCTCGGATTTCCTTTTTCCATTTCTGAAACTTTTCAATTACGCAATACCAATAGTACCATTGCGGAATCATTTGAAAGAGTAAAAACCATACAGGAAATTTGTGTAAACCAAAACAAACAATTGGTCATTTACATATCCATGGGCTTTGGCAATCCTTATGGAGATGTATATAATGAAGCCATCGCTTTTGAATGGATCAATAAAATGGTGGAACTGGATATCAAAATTATTTCACTGGCCGATACCGTTGGATTAGCAACACCTGAACAGGTACACATCATGACGAAATATGTGATACAAAATTTTCCAAACATTGAGACAGGTGTACACCTGCATTCAACACCTGTTAACCGCAAACTAAAAATTGATGCGGCTTATACGGCAGGATGTACAAGGTTTGACGGCGCTTTGATGGGAATAGGTGGCTGCCCTATGGCTGACGATGAACTGTTGGGCAATATGGATACAGAGCAGATGATCCATTATTTTTCTGCCGGCAAGCAGTTATCTATAAATGAAGAAGCGTTAAACAAAAGCATACAGTTGGCTAAAACAATTTTTGTGTAACAATGGATTTCAGAACAGTATTTGATGTAAAGCCTTTTCCGCAACGTATCACCTACGGACAGAAAATATTATTGTCTGGCTCCTGTTTTACAGAACATATCACTAAATATCTTGCGGACAGCAAGTTTACCGCATTGGGAAATCCAAATGGTATTTTGTTTAATCCCATTAGCATCTCTTCTTCTATTGTTTCTTATATAGAGCAGAAGACATATTCCAAAGAAGAACTATTTTATTTTAACGAGCGTTGGAACAGTTGGGATCACCACAGCCGTTTTTCGAATCCGGAGGCAGATGTTGCTTTGCAGGAAATCAATCATTCTCAAATACAGTCGCATCATCTATTGCAATCTGCAGATTGGTTAATAATTACATTAGGCTCCGCTTTTGTTTATGAATGGGTTGGTAATGATGCTTTATTGTACGGTGCACACAGGAGCAGTGATGTTGTTGCGAATTGCCATAAAGTACCTTCGGACAAATTCAGAAAACGATTGTTAATGGTGGAGGAAGTTTTAACAGCGCTTGATCATTTAATGCATCGCATTTTTATTTTTAATCCCAAAATCAAAATCATATTCACTATTAGTCCGGTACGCCACCTGAGAGATGGACTGGTGGATAATAATAAAAGTAAAGCAGTGCTTATACAGGCCGTGCATCACATTGTTGAAAAATTTGCAAAGCTGTTTTATTTTCCTGCATACGAACTGGTGATTGACGATCTGAGAGACTATCGTTTTTTTACAGAAGACATGGTGCATCCCAATCATACCGCCACAGATTATGTATGGGAGAAATTTACATCTGCCTGCATTGATCCTTCTGCTTATACACTAATGAAAGAAATGCAGAAGATCAACACCGCGATGCATCACCGTCCTTTTAATGTAACATCTGCCGCGCACCAACAGTTTTTAAAAACGAACTTTAGTAAAGTGCAGGAATTACAACTACAATATCCACAAGTTGATTTTTCGGAAGAGCTTCAGTATTTTACAGTAAAATAAATTTCAAGTTGCAGGTGCGGGGTTTCAAAAATATCTTTTGCCTCAACCCCTACACCTTCCACCCTATACCCATTCTTTATTTCTCCAGCTTCTTTCTTCTTTCCATTACTTCGCGCCAGGTAGTGAGTATGATACCTTGCTGTTGAATAAACGTTTTAAGAACCGGATCCATCATCGCCAACATATCTCCTTTACGATGCGTACCCGAACCTGATATATGACCAAAGATTTCCGAAGGTTGAGTGCAATGCATAATCATCATGGTAAGCCCGGGTTTAACTTCACCTAATGAACGGATGTATTCCTGTGTATAAAAATGCTGTAAGGCGGCATCATTGTTTCTTGTACTGTCGGGTATAGGCGTGTCACCGGTATCAGGTGCAAGATCATCCAGCACAGGCAATCCTGCATTCCAAACCATTTTGCCCACGGCAGCCGCTCCCTTTAAGACGGCGGGTTCGCTCAACGTCATTCCGTCTTTCCATTTGCCTGCTTTTTGCAAAGCCTTTTTTTCCCTCTGTTGATAATTGGCTCGGAGATAACTGTTATGTCCTGCGGGTAACATTACAGGAATTTTCTTTTCAATACCAAGCTTTATATATTTTTCAAGATAAGCCTGTAAAGCGAATAAAGTACCCATATGTGAGTCAAGATGCGTGGGTGTAAAACCCATAGTAAGTGCACGATCCAGTTGTGCTCGTATTTCTTTATCTACTTCATCCGCCGATGCATGCTTTACCACATCTTCCGCCTCCGGCCATAAGCAGCCATATTCATCTACCAACCCGGGTACGGCGGTTTTGCCAGAAAGCGGTACCCAGCGATAATTATCCCATTCTGCGGTAAGGGTAAGATGCAGACCTGCATCAACAGTTGGATTTTCTTTTAAATAATGTACAATTTCGGGCACCCACGGGCAGGGCATCATCACACTCATAGAGTTAGCTACCCCTTTTGAAGTGGCATTTATGGCTCCTTCATTGGAATCGTGCGACATGCCTGCATCATCTACATGAAGAATAATTACTTTGGCTCCTTTTGGCCAGCCCAATAATTCCGCATAAGTAGGCTGTTGTGCAAAAACGGAAGTTATAAACGTAAACAGTAGTATAACGGATAGTAATAAGCGCATTATAATTTAAGTTTCATATGATCATTGAGAGCACTTATGGAAAGAGCAGTAATGTTGTGGAAATATACTCATCCCGGCTATGCTTTATATATACAATGCATCTATCAATTTTAAATGACTGCTGAAAGTGTATATGCGAGGAGCGCCGGTTGGAATATTAACGTCTGCAATAGTATCGGCATCTATTGCTTCAAGGTACATCATCAACGCCCGTAAACTGTTGCCATGCGCCACAATCAGAATATTTTTTTCGGCAATAATGAGCGGTTCTATTTCCTGCTGATAAAAAGGAATAACCCTTGCAGCGGTATCTTTAAGACTTTCCCCTCCCGGCGGCTGCACATCATAACTCCTGCGCCAGATAGCTATTTGGTCTGCCCCGTATTTGCCTGCCATTTCCGCTTTATTTAATCCCTGTAAATTACCATAGTTCCTTTCATTTAGAGCCTTGTTGCGGGTAACAGGTATTTGCGTTTGATGTATCTCGTTCAAAATAATGGAAAGCGTTTCCTCTGCTCTTTTGAGTAAAGAAGTGAAAGCCTCGTCAAAAACAATATGTTCAAGTTTTTTACCTGCTGCATGTGCCTCTGCACGACCGGCATCTGTAAGCTGTACATCTACCTCACCTGTGAACCTGTTTTCAAGATTCCATTGAGATTGCCCATGGCGCACGATTACGAGTAACGACATATCAGTTGTTTAGGCAATAAAGATACCACAAGTACGAACGACTTTAACTCAAATAGCCCAGACCTGTAGTTTGGAGCGAAAACATTTGACAGTTATAAGCCTAACAAGTAATTTAGTTTGAAATAAGCCCAACATGCAGGATGATATACTAATCCAGATAAGCAATAAAATAAAGGAAAACAGAAAAGCACAAAAGAAAACCGTACAGGAGCTGGCCACTGATGCCAAAGTAAGCAAAGGACTTATTTCGCAGATTGAAAACAACAGAACTGTACCATCTTTACCTGTATTAATGAATATTGTACTGGCTTTAAATATTGATCTGAAAGATTTTTTTGAAGACATCAGCCATAATAAAAACGGCGCTCAAAAAATTATAATCAAAGCAAAAAAAGATTATCAATCCTTTGAAAAAGAACCAGCCAAGGGCTTTAAGTATAAAAGAATTTTAACCCGTAATATTGACGCAGGTCCTATGGACACGGTGTTGCTGGAACTCAAAAAAGGAGCACGCCGCACCCAGATGATCAAAACAGACGCTTACGAATACAAGTACGTTATTCATGGCAAAGTTGAGTACCAGATTGAAGATGGGAAGTATGTACTGGAGGAAGGTGATTCTTTATTTTTTGATGGCCGACTCCCGCATAAACCGGCTAACATTGGTGATACGGATGCATTAATGCTGGTTGTATACTTCTTTATTACAGAGCCCTGATTTTGTTCAAAAAAAGTTTCCCACACAACAAAAACTTAATATTCGTATGTAATATAAATGTTTACATTTGCTATATTTAATTTTAGTATTTATAAACATTATTACATGCCATCTATCTCTACTACCCCGTTTTCAGCAAACGGAATTACCTATAACCCGCCAGCCAAACCCATTGTTGTAATTTGTATTGACGGATCGGCGGATGAATACCTTGATGTAACTGCTGCTAATGGACGATTGCCATACTTACAACAAATGAGCAAGAATGGTTATCGTGGTATGGTGCGCGGTGCTTTGCCTTCCTTTACTAATGTAAATAACTCTTCTATAGTAACCGGTGTATCACCTGCGGTGCATGGCATCAGCGGCAACTTTTTTTACGATGCTGCCAAAGACCAGGAAGTGATGATGAATTCATCTGAGTACCTGCGTGCAGAAACGCTGCTGGCTGCCGCTGCTAATGCCGGACGAAAAGTAGCGGTTGTTACAGCAAAAGAAAAACTCCGTGATATTCTTTCCTATAAATTAACAGGTATGGCCTTTTCCGCGGAGAAAGCGAATCTGGCTAAAAAAGATACACATGGTATTGATGATGTTGAAAAAGTAGTAGGTCATCCTACTCCCGCTATATACAGTGCAGATGCAAGCCTGTTTGTGTTGCGTGCAGGTGTTGCATTAATACAACAGGGCTTAGCCGATTTTCTATATTTATCGCTTACCGATTATATGCAGCATACTTATGCGCCCGAGGCGGAAGAGTCGCTGGCGTTTTATGAAGCCATGGATGCAGAAATAGGAAAATTAATAGAAGCTGGCGCTGTAGTAGGCGCTACAGCAGATCACGGCATGAATGCTAAAGTAAAGGCTGACGGAACGCCGAATGTAATTTTTGTAGAAGATATACTGGAAGCACAATTTGGAGATAAATTCAGGGTAATATGTCCCATTACAGATCCATATGTAAAACATCATGGTGCATTAGGATCGTATGTGGTAGTACATGTGAATGATAAATCAATTATCTCCGAAGTAAAAAACTGGCTTTCCATACAGCCTGGCATAACCGAAGTACATGATAAAAGCACCGCTACCCGGCTTTTGGAGCAACCTGAAGACAGGATTGGTGATCTTGTGGTATTATCAGCAAGAGATGTAGTGGTAGGCCGTCGCCCTAAATACCACGATCTTTCCGCGCTAGACGGTACATTGCGTTCACATGGCGGCAGGTATGAAGAAATGGTTCCTTTGATTGTTTCTCATCCGCTTAATAAAGCATACCAGATGAAGGCTTCTGGTGATCCAAGAAACTTCGACGTATTTGACTTTACAGTAAACGGTACTATTACTAAATAATTCATTTCAAATTATGCAGATGAACCTTACATCTTATGTGGCCGGAAAACCGGTACAAAGTAAAAATTTGCTGGAAGTAAAAAGCCCTTATGATAATCGTGTAGTAGGCACCGTTACACTTGCCAATGCGGCAGATGCTTCTGAGGCTATTGAGTTGGCACTGAAGGGGGGAAAAAAACTCAACCGTTATGATCGTTTCAGCATTTTAGATAAAGCAAGACAATTGTTGGTAGAAAGAAAAGAAGCCTTTGCCAAAACCATCAGCGCTGAATCAGGATTAGCCATTCGCGAAGCATTATATGAAACCGGGCGTGCGCATGATGTACTGATGTTTGCAGCCATTGAAAGTTTGAAAGATGACGGGCAGATCTTTTCCTGCGATATTTCTCCGAGTGGTAAAGCAAGAAAAATATTCACTACAAGAGAACCGCTTTCATTGGCGTTATGCATTACGCCGTTTAATCACCCGTTAAACCAGGTAGCGCATAAACTTGCGCCTGCATTAGCTGTGGGTACTCCTGTAATATTAAAGCCTTCTGAAAAAACGCCATTAACGGCGTTGATGCTTACGGAATTATTATACGAAGCAGGATTGCCGCATTACATGTTGAGCACTTTACTTGGACCAACCAATGAAATTGCAGAGCCGCTGGTAAAAGATCCGCGGGTGGAAATTGTATCCTTTACAGGAAGTGTGCCGGTTGGTAAACGTATTGCCAGCACCGCGGGTTATAAAAAAGTGATATTAGAGTTAGGCGGAAACGATCCTGTAATTATTATGGAAGATGCAGACCTTGAAACTGCTGTATACCTCGCTGCTGAAGGATCTTTCCGTAACAGCGGACAAAGATGTACAGCGGTAAAAAGAATATTGGTGCATGAAAAGATAGCGGCGGCATTCACAGAAAAATTTATTGCGAAAGCGAAAGAATATACCTGTGGTGATCCATCTGACCCTGAAACAAAGGTTGGAACTGTTATTGATGAAGCATCTGCCATTTATTTGGAAAGTGTGGTAAACAAAGCAGTAGAACAAGGCGCTAAAGTTGTATTGGGTGGAAAAAGAACAGGCGCACTGCTTGAGCCTACTGTAATTGTAGACGTACCAAGAAATGCTGATATGGTGGTGCATGAATCCTTTGGACCTTTAGCCCCGATTATGACTTTTAAGGATATTGATGATGCTATTGCGTTATCTAATTCAACCGCATATGGATTGTCTTCAGGTATTGTTACCAACAATATGACCTATGCCTTGCGCTTTATAAAAGAATTAAAAGTAGGAACAGTGAATATTAATGAAGTGCCCGGCTACAGAATTGAAAGCTCACCCTTCGGAGGTATTAAAGATTCCGGCTTAGGTATAAAGGAAGGTGTGATTGAAGCGATGAAATGTTTTACTTACGTTAAAACATTTTCGCTGCCCTGGTAAGATTTACAAAAGTGTATACTGGAAAACCTCTCAATACTACACAATGACGCGTTCCACAGCAGGAGAGCAATTTGATGTAATTATAGCAGGCGGCGGTATATTTGGATGTGCCATCGCCTATTATTACACCCGCAATAATCCGGGCAAAAAATTGCTCTTGCTGGAACGTAACGAATTATGCAATGCCGCTACCAGCCGCGCAGCCGCGTTGATAACAAGAATCAGGTCGAAAAAACATTTCATTCCTTTATCATTAGAAACCTATGCAGTTATTCCCGAACTGGAAAAATTATTAGGCGAAAGTCTGCATATACAATATTCTGGCGTGGTGCACACAGCAAGCGCTCCGGAACGTGTGGCAGAGCTGGATGCGTTACTCGCTATCGCAGAAGAATACAAGCAACCTACTCAATCGCTGTCTTCCGCTGAACTTGCCAATATGGTTCCCTGGCTCAATGCAGATGAAATTGCCAAAGCCGCCTTTTTACCTGGTGAAGCTTACTGTGATCCCTACCTGCTGGGTAGTTTTTTTGGAAGAGCCGCGGCAAAACAAGGTGCTGTATTAAAGCAAGGAGTTGAAGTTACCCAACTGATAATGGACGGTGATACTGTAGCAGGTGTTGAAACCGCTACAGAAAAAATATACGGCAACAAGATTATTATTGCCAGCGGTGCATGGGCACCTGTATTAGCGGCACAGGCTGGCATTGGCTTACCTATGGCTCCGGTAAGAAGTCAATACTGGATTACAGAGCGGCACGAAATGTTCGCACCCAACTCTCCTATCGTATTGTTGCCCGACACACAGGCATATGCAAGACCTGAAAGTGGAAGCTTGCTCTTCGGTATACGTGAAAGCAATTCCTTTGTTGAATCACCGGAAAATATTCCGGCTGATATCAGCAACTTTTCGTTTAGCCCAGACCGTGGCATGCACGATCTCTCTGAAGTGATTGATAAACTTGCCCGTTTCTTTCCTGCGGTATATGATATCGGACTAAAATATTATATCGCCGGTTTTTCAGCTTATACACCCGATAATAATTTAAGCATGGGTATTGCACCCGGCGTAAATAATCTTCTGCTCGCCACTGGTTGTGTAGGCGCTGGTATTTCTGTTTGTGGCGGCGTTGGTTTAGCTTTTGCCGAAATGGCTGCCGGCAAACCCAATCCTTTTGACTTCTCTCACTTCAGTATTGAACGCTTCGGAAAAATTGATCCATTCAGCCAGGAATGGTTACAAAAATGCGCCATGGCAAGATCGAAGAAAGTGAGTGGGTGAGAATTTTCTGAAGATGTAATCGGAAAATGCTTTTGATGTAAATTGCAACCTC
>JBGALP010000206.1:0-9061 GCA_044223805.1 Agriterribacter sp. | reverse complement strand
ACTTGCAGCCCAAGGCATTCAGCCTAAAAGATTGTACGAACCTTCAGCCGGAGCCGGTGTATTCATCCACGAAGCAGTTACAACGTTCCCTGGCCTGGAACAGATTACGGCGGTGGAAAAGGACAGGCTCACCGGATTGGTGTTGTCTGCCATCAACAGTACACTTTCTGTAAAAACAACTACGCATATTACAGGCTTTGAAGAAGCCCCGGTAAAAGATAATGGCACTTATGACCTGGTGGTGAGCAATATACCCTTCGGGAATTTTTCGGTATATGATGAAGCCTTTCCCGACAAAGAAATATCAGGCAAGATACATAACTACTTTTTTGCTAAAGGACTGGATAAGCTGGCTGAAGGTGGATTGATGGCTTTCGTTACAACAGATGCTTTCCTGAATAGTCCATCTAATCATACAGTAAGAGAATATTTGTTTCAGCGTGCAGATTTTGTGAGCCTTGCCGTAATGCCTGATAATCTGATGAAAGATACTGGCAATACCGAAGCACCCAATCACTTATTGATTGTTCAAAAAAATACAGGAAAGGAAAAGATAAGCTGGGAAGAAGATTGGTTGAATGAAATAAGAGAAAGGGAAAATGAATTTGGTCGTTTTCCATATAATTATTTTATCTCCACCCACGATCATGATGTGGTCATGGGTAATGTGCGTAAGCCAGGCAAAAACCAATACGGAAGAGCTTCGGAAGTTATTTGGCAGGATGGCGACATCAACCAGATTAGGGAAAGTCTTCATGCCAGTCTTATCAATCAATTTCAAAATCGCTTCAACACTGAATTATATCAGAAAGCACAAACGGTACTATTGCCCGTTCCTGAAAATGAGGGCAAAAAACTAACGTACCTGCCGATGCCCGAAAACACAACGGAGAGTACATCAGTACAGTTGGGATTATTTGATACAGCTCCGGCGGAGCAGATCAACCGGGCAATGGCATATATTAGTCCGCTCGACGAAACAGTTGTTCAAAAAGTATCTGCCCGTATCATCGGCACAATACGCACTACCGACAAGCCGAGCCATGAGAATGTTGTATTGCTTACCGCAAAGCAACACAAAAGCAATCGTTTTTTATATAAGCTATACTCCAACGTTAAAGAAGTAGATCATCTATCAGCAAACTGGATGGATGCCCGCTTATTGGGTCATGAGCTGACAGGTATTTCCAATTACCTTAAACAGTTTGATCACAGCTTCAGATATGAGGGCGACCAAACATTGGAAGGCTTTTTCCGGTTTGAGCAAAAAGTGCCGCTTCCTTTCATCGGGCTGAAGCCTTACTACCAGGAAGGTACATTAGTGGTACACATGGGTAATGTGGGCACAATTGGCAACCCTGATCCTGAATACAAGCAAGCCGTATTCCAGCCCCTCGGTATTCAGGGAAATATTCATTTCTATGAAAGTTATGCGGCGCTTCGTGATGCTTATCTTGAATTAGCAGCCAAAGAAGTATCAGGGGAAACAATCAGCAATGCAGACAGGGACCAGCTCAACAGCAAATACGAACATTTTATTGTTGAATATGGTCTTTTGAACAGTCCTGATAACCGCAGGCGTATTCTGGAAGATACCGCCTTTGGCGTTATTGCATTATCCTCGCTTGAACGCAGGGACGGTGAACGGTTTGTAAAAGCAGATATACTAACTCATTCCATTCATCAGGTTAAGGAACGATTTATAACCGATGATCCCATTGAAGCTCTTGCCCACAGCCTCAACGATACCGGAAAGGTAGATACAGGTTTTATCAGTGCGGCAATGGGGTTAGATGAAAACGAAGTAATCATTCGTCTCGGCAATCATGTGTACCTGAATCCTGTCAGCAATGAATGGGAAACAGCAAACCAGTATTTGAGTGGTAATGTAGTTGAAAAATTGCGACAGGCTGAACGTCTGTACGGTCAGATGCCGGATAGTGTGCAATATAAACGAAGTGCGGAGGCCATTGCAAAGGTGCAGCCGGAACGTATTCCCTTTGAATTGCTGGATTTTAATTTAGGAGAACGCTGGATACCTAATTCTTACTATGAGCGATTTGCAACTGCGCTGTTCGAGCTGGACACTACCATCAATTATTTTCCTTCGCTGGATGCCTTCAAGGTAAACACAGGAATGAATATCAAAGTGTCAAGGGAGTTTGCTGTTACGCCCAAAAATGGCCGTACCACTTACGGATACACTTTGCTGGAACATGCACTGGAGAATACAACCCCGTTCTTCACCTATGAGGTATCGGTTGGCGATGGCAAAACTATTCGCCTGCCTGATAACGAAGCCATACAACTGGCACACCAAAAGATCGAGCAGATAAGAAGTGGATTTATTAACTGGCTGAATGAACTACCTGATGCTGAGAAAAAGAACTTAGAGAACCTATACAACGATACCTTCAATTGCTATGTATTACGTGAGTTCGACGGAAATCATCTCAACTTTCCCGGCTTGGATAAAAAAGCATTGGGCATTGAGGATCTGTACTCCTCACAAAAGAATGCAGCCTGGAGAATAATACAAAACCGGGGTGCTTTAGTTGACCATGAGGTAGGATTGGGCAAAACACTTACCATGATCGTCTCCGCACAGGAGATGAAAAGGTTAGGTATTGTGCATAAGCCTTTGATCGTTGCATTGAAGGCTAACGTTAACCAGATAGCAGAAACTTATAAAAAAGCCTATCCTAAAGCTCGCATTCTGTTCCCCGGACAAAATGATTTTACACCCGCACAGCGGTTACGGCTTTTCCATGAAATAAAGAACAACAATTGGGATTGTATCATACTTACACACGACCAGTTCGGAAAGATACCGCAGTCACCGGAGATACAAAGAGAGATATTCCAAGCTGAATTGGACAATGTGGAGCGGGACCTGGAAACCGTCAGGGATCTTGGTGGTGATATCTCTAAGAAGATGCTCAAAGGGCTGGAGATACGAAAGAATAACCTGGAGGGAAAGCTGAAAGCAATCCTTAAAGACATTGAAGAAAAGAAAGACACAGGTATCAATTTCAAAGAAATGGGCATTGACCACTTGTTTGTGGACGAATCGCACAAATACAAGAATCTCACTTTCACTACCCGTCATAACAGAGTCGCTGGCCTGGGCAATACAGAAGGTAGCCAGAAAGCACTGAATATGCTGTTTGCAGTACGTGAACTACAAAGCCGGTTTAACAGTGATCTATGTGTAACCTTCCTTTCCGGTACGCCTATATCCAACAGCCTTACAGAAATGTATTTGCTGTTCAAATACCTGCGTCCGAAAGAGATGGAACGCCAGCATATTGAAAACTTTGATGGCTGGGCAGCCGTATTTGCACGCAAAACAACAGACTTTGAGTTTTCAGTTACCAATGAGATCACTGCCAAAGAACGCTTCAGGCATTTCATCAAAGTACCTGAACTGGCCTTGTTCTATAACGAGATCACCGACTACAAAACAGCAAAGCATATTAATCTCGACAAGCCAGAGCTAAATGAAACCCTTGTCAATATAAAACCAACGCCTGAACAGAGTGAGTTCATTAGAAACCTGATGCAGTTTGCTAAAACAGGTAATGGTGAATTGATTGGACGTGGTAGGTTGACACCGGAGGAAGATAAAGGAAGAATGCTGATCGCTACCAACTACGCCAAGAAAATGGCGGCAGATATGCGGTTGATTAATGAGTGGAAGTACAGTGATCATCCTGATAACAAAGTAAATGTCAGTGCAAGGAAGATAGCAGATATTTATAAAGAAACAATTGAGCATAAAGGAACACAGATAGTCTTTTCAGACATTGGCACACCTAAGCCCAACGAATTTAATATCTATGATGCAGTTAAAGAAAAGCTGATTAGAGATTTTAATATCCCCGAACGGGAAATCACTTTTATCCACGACTGGACAGATACCAAAAAGCCTGAACTGTTCCGTAAGATGAACAGAGGTGAGATACGTATTTTATTAGGTAGTACAGAGAAAGCCGGAACCGGGTTGAATGTGCAGCAACGTGTAGTGGCAATGCACCACCTCGATATTCCGTGGAAGCCTTCGGAACTGGAGCAACGCAATGGCCGTGGCGCACGCCAGGGAAATCTTATTGCCAAAGAACATTATGGTAATAAAGTGCAGAATTATATATATGCGGTAGAGCAGTCGCTTGATAACTACAAATTCAATCTCCTGAAGAATAAGCAGACGTTCATTTCGCAAATGTAAAATTGTGAGCTGAACGTGCGTACTATTGACGAAGGTGCGATTGATGAAAAAAGCGGAATGAATTTCTCCGAATACATTGCCATTCTGTCCGGCGACACTTCATTGTTGGAAAAATCCAAACTGGAAAAGAAGATAGCTGTAATGGAAAGCCTGAAAGTATCTCACTTCAGGGAAATCGCACGCAATAAATACCAGTTGGAAAATTTACAAAACGAACAGGCATCCACCGTTAAAACGCTCGATAAACTTGCTGCAGACGAAAAAGTGTACAAAGCCGGCCTCCAACTGGATAAAGACGGTGTAAAGGTTAATCCTATCAAACTGGATAATATTAGCACATCAGATAGTGAAGCAATTGGCAAACATATTATCAAGCTGTACCAGGACTGGAAACCACCTGTCGCAGATGAACATACTGCACAGATCGGAACGCTGTACGGCTTCAACCTGTACATACGCAGGCAGCAGGAAGCCTATGAGGAAAACGGTGTATTTGAATACCGCTATTCCAATAGCTTTTATGCGCAACGGGGGGATGGAATTAAATACACATACAACAATGGCCTTCCTAACACAGACAATCCTAAACTGGCAGCAAGGCATTTCCTCAATGCCATTGACAGGGTGGAAAGCCTGAAAGAAAAGTACGAGCATACATTATCGGAACTGAATACAGCAATACCGAAACTTGAGCAGCTCACTACAAAATCTTTTTTACAGGAGACAGAACTACAGCAAATGAAAAATGAACTGGCTAACCTGGAAAGACAGATAGCCATCAAGATACAGGAAAACCAGTTGAAGCAGCAACAAGTTCAGAGCAGCGAACCTGATGAAGCTATTGAAACACCAGTTATTCAACTGGCGGAAAAAGTAAACGGTCACGTTGCTCCGAAGGAAGTAATACTGGCATCCCAACAGGTGGCAGAACGACCACGCAGCAGAATGCGGTTGTAAAAAAAATTAATATAAATAGTTATGGCAAATGGTGTCTATCAAATCAACAAAGGAATTAACCAGAGCATTGAGTTCAAAGGCTTGAAGGCTCAATACATCTGGTATTTAGGTGGCGGTATAGTTGCCCTCCTCATTGTATTTGCTGTGATGTATTTTATTGGCTTGCCTACCTACGTGTGCATAGGCATTATACTGGCGGCTGGTGCATTCCTCGTTATGAAAATTTATGGCATGAGCAATAAATATGGAGAACACGGCTTAATGAAAGCCCTTGCACGTAAACAGGTTCCGAAACTGATCAAGTCAAGGAGCAGGAAAGTTTTCATGGGATTTAAACACAAATAATTATGAAAAGAGTATTGCCAGTGTATAACATCGAAGGAACTGATTTTATCGTGGACGTGGCCAATTTACAGCTTCAGGAAAAAGCAAATCCCGAAAATATGATACCTGTATTTGACATGCGGGATGTTGGAGACGGATATGTATTTGACTACAGCCCGAAAGAGAAAAATATACCAGCGCTGTTCAGTGATGATACGGACGTAAGAACTGTGAAAATACCAGAGCTGGTGCAACTTGATCCGGTAGGAATGGCTGAAAAATATGGATATACTGTTCACAATGTCCAGGGTAAAACGGATTTCGATTTAATGGTAGATCAGCAGGCTTTTGGCAGAAGGTTGATGGGACAATTGCCCACAGTGGATATTTCGGGTCATACTTTCTTTGTTGACATCCGAATGGATATGCTGCGTCCGAAAGATGACTTCCTTTCTAACGGAATTGTATTCCGCCAGATTGATCATTACTATAATGACGAACAGAAAGCATACATCATACCATACAATCCGAAGACCCATGAATTTAAGGAATTGGACTATGATAATATCACTGCAATTCCTTCAGACCTTATCGTTATATCATTCCCGCACGAAAGTGTATTAGACCCCGTAGGGTTCAATAGAAAAGGCGGTTGGGATGAAACAAATGGGCTGAAAGAAGCAAATATAAAATCTCATTTCGAGGCAAAGGTGGTTGATTGGAAAGAAACCGGCATTGAAGAAACCATACAGGAGAATATTAGAAAGCAGCACAAACAACAGCAGCAATCAAAACAAACTGATGAGAGCCGGAAGACCGGCAAGCGGCAACGCAGAGGCCCAAAGCTATGATATAGAATGCCACAAGTGCATTAAGTGATAACAGGTAAATAAAGTGAGATGGAAAAAGTGTTGGATGATATTTTACCAATTATGGATGTGGAGCATGATTGCATCCAGAGTAAACAAGGCGATATAACTATCGTCTTTAAAGCAGACCTGCCGGAGATTTTTACTCTTTCCGATCAGGAATATGAAGCCTTTCATCAGGCGTGGGTAAAGGCTATCAAGTTACTGCCCAAATATTCCATTGTTCACAAGCAGGACTGGTTTTTGGAAAGCAGCCACAAGCCTGACTTTACGAAAGAAGATACCAGTTTCCTAAGCAGAGCCAGCGAACGATTTTTCAATGAACGTCCGTTTTTGGCGCATAGTTGTTACATCATGCTGACCAAAAAGCCGGAAGGACGAAAGACAGCCAGTTCCATGTTTTCAAGCCTCCTGCGAAGATCCATCGTACCCGAAGAAACATTAAAGCCGCAATTGCTTCAGGACTTTCTGGATAGTGCCGGACAGTTTAAACGGATCATGGACGATAGTGGTTTCGTGAAGCTAACGAGGCTAAAAGAGAAAGAGCTGCGAAGCCACAGCCGTAAGATGGGTTTGGTAGAACAGTATTGCTACCTGTCTGAACGAAACGATAGTTTCCTGATGGCAGACATCATTTTTGATGAAAGTATGCGTGTGGGCGATAAATATTGCCAGCTATATACATTGGGCGATGCGGCAGATCTTCCTGCACTGTGCGGCAGCCGTATCAATTACGATAGATACAGTACCGATAAAACAAAGTTCAGCGTTGGGTTTGCTTCTACATTAGGACAACTTTTACCCTGCAATCATATCTACAATCAATATCTATTTATTGAAGATGCACAGAAAACCATTCAAAAGCTGGAGAGTAAAAGACTGAGGTTGCAATCCCTTTCGGCCTACAGCCGGGAGAATTTAATTGCCAGGGATGCTACTAATGATTTCCTTAACGAAGCCATCAGTCAGCAACGGCTTCCTGTAAAAGCTCATTTCAATGTATTGGTATGGACAGATGATAAAGAGGAACTGAAAGACCTGAAGAACATGGTTTCCTCTGCACTGGCACAAATGGATGCAGTGGCAAAACAGGAAACTATTGGCGCTCCGCAAATATTCTGGGCGGGTATTCCTGGTAATGCAGCCGACTTTCCCATGAATGACACCTTTGATACGTTCGCAGAACAGGCTACCTGCTTCCTTAATCTGGAAACCGGTTATCGTTCCTCATTAAGCCCGGTAGGTATTCGTATGGGCGACCGCCTCACAGGCAAACCAGTTCATGTGGACATTAGCGACGAACCTATGAACATGGGTATCTGCACTAACAGGAACAAATTTATTCTTGGGCCATCCGGTAGCGGAAAATCATTTTTCACGAACCACATGGTACGCAGCTATTATGAGCAAGGTACGCATATCGTGTTGGTAGATGTGGGGCATAGCTATAAGGGCTTATGCGATATGGTAAAGGGCTATTACTTCACTTACAGCGAAGACAACCCTATCCGCTTTAATCCCTTTTATATTGGTGATGGTGATAGCCTCGACACAGAAAAAAAAGAAAGTATTAAAACGCTGCTACTTGCACTTTGGAAAAAGGATGATGAGGAGTTTAAGCGTAGTGAATATGTCGCCTTGTCAAATGCCATCGGAGGCTATTACAGTTATCTGGAAAAGAACCCGAAAGTATTTCCATGCTTCAACAGCTTCTACGCTTTTCTGCGTGATGAATACACGCAGGTACTTGAAGGTGATCGGGTGAAGGAAAAAGATTTTGACATAGATAATTTCCTCTACGTGCTTCGTCCTTATTATGAAGGTGGCGAATTTGATTATCTGCTGAACGCTACCGAAAACCTGAATTTACTACAGGAACGCTTTATCGTGTTCGAGTTGGATAACATTAAGGATCACCCCATACTATTCCCCGTAGTAACCATCATCATCATGGAGGTTTTCATCAACAAAATGCGAAAGATGAAAGGCATCCGAAAAATGATATTAATAGAAGAAGCCTGGAAAGCCTTAATGAAAGAAGGTTTTGCTGAATACATAAAATACCTGTTCAAAACAGTGCGGAAATTCTTCGGTGAAGCGATTGTCGTAACACAAGAAGTTGAAGATATTATTTCCTCGCCTGTGGTTAAACAAGCTATCATTAATAACAGCGACTGTAAAATACTGCTTGACCAAAGCAAATACCAAAACAAATTTGACCAGATACAGGAATTATTGGGGCTAACAGAAAAAGAAAAGGCATTAGTGCTGTCCGTCAACAAGTCCAACGATCCCGCTAAAAAATACAAAGAAGTATTTATCAGCTTGGGTGGTATGCTAAGCAAAGTGTACCGCACAGAGGTAAGCCTTGAAGAATACCTCGCTTACACCACTGAACAAACCGAAAAAGTAAAGCTGATGGAATATGCTGCAAAGTTTGATGGAGATATAAGAAAAGGCATTGCGGCAATGGCTGAAGACATAAGAAGTAAACGCTAATTATCAATCCGATGAAACTGAATAAACTGATATACGATCTACGTTTAGCCGTTAAGGTTCTTCTGAATTTTGGCAGGCAGCACCATGCTACCCTTTCTATGATGCAGGGAATGTATGTAAGGCAGGCGCTGCACAATGAATTAATTACAGGGGTAGATACCATGCTTACGATAAAGCCTTATGG
>JBGALP010000205.1:0-9068 GCA_044223805.1 Agriterribacter sp. | reverse complement strand
CAGGTAATTGCGTGCGGAACGGTTTACCGCATAGCGCAATTCCAGGTTTTTTTTAACTGCGTTTCTCCTTAAATCGAGATAACGGTATTGCATGCGCAATTCATCTCCGCCATCTGTATCGTCCTGTATGGTAAATGGAGGTGTAACCGATTTATTTAATACAGCGAATGATGTTACGTTTACTTCAATATCGCCCGTAGCTATGTTGGCGTTTTTGTTGCTTCTTTCCTGCACAGTTCCTTTTACCTGCAACACAAACTCTCTTCCAAGTGGTGTTTTTTCCAGTTCCTGGTTCAGCGATTCTCCAAACAATAATTGTGTTATACCATAGCGGTCGCGTAAATCAATAAAGGTAATAGCTCCGAATTTCCTGATGGTTTGCACCCATCCGGCAAGGGTAGTATTTTGTCCTGCGTCTTGTAATCGTAATGCTCCGCAAGTGTGCGTCCTGTACATGCTGCTTATTTTTTAAAGGAAGGCAAAGGTAAATTAAATGTGCTAATTGAAGATAGATGGTGGCAGGGCGATTTATTTTGAATCTTTTTCCTTGTACTGCTATTTTCTTCAAAAAAACTTTTATCTGGTGTATGCTAACATTGGGAGTTCTATGGAACCTGTAAAACGACGACTATTACTTATGCTTTTTCCTTAATAACCTCATTTGTTTTAAGGCGCATTTTTTCTTTAAAGCGTTTACCAGGGGCTAAAATAATGTAGTAATATACCAGAATAAGCAACCCTAGAGAAAAGGGAATTATAGCTAAATGCCGTGTGCCAAAGGTACCTTCGTCCCATCCATAAAATTCTCCCGTCATCCACAAACAGTTGGCGGTTATCCATAACACCACGGCAAGATTATGCAATAACTCTGCTGTTAATTTACGCGTTTGCCAGGTAATTAAAATGGCAACGGTAAGTGTAGGTATAATCATGATCATGCCTAAAACGCGCAGATTTAATGCCCAGCAAAGATCTTTCAGCAGCCACAGCAGAATATGCAGATTTTCTATGCGCCTGAATTTTGCAGGTATGCTGTATATATGATCATCATTCATATATAAAAAATGATTTTGATTTTATATAACTGGCTGTTAAGGGCTCAAAAATAATTGTTTATTTTACACATTTCCTTCCCTTTTGTAACATCAATTTTTTGTAATGAAAAGAGTGATTGTATTGTATGCTTTGTTTAATGGCTTATGTATTGTAAGTATAGCGCAGAAGAAAAATACTGAACAGCCAGTTGCACCTGCACTACCGCAATTAAAAGAAGCGTATGGGGAAAGTCGTTCGCTTAAAATTGATGGGAGTGTAACAACAAAAAATGAGATTGTAATAAGAGGACAAAAAGTTCTTTACAAAGTAGTTGCGGGCAGCATTCCTGTATGGGATGATGATGAGAAACCGATAGCCGGTGTATTTTACACTTATTACGAACGGTCAGACATAACCGATAAAACATCCCGTCCGCTGGTGGTTTCTTTCAACGGTGGTCCCGGTACGCCATCTGTATGGATGCAGATTGGATATACGGGTCCGAGAATTTTAAAAGTTGATGATGAGGGTTATCCTGTTCAGCCGTATGGTATGAAAGACAATCCGAACTCCATACTCGATGTTGCAGATATTGTATATGTGGATCCTGTGAATACCGGTTTTTCAAGACCCGTAAATAAAGATGTACCTGGCGCCAAATTTTTTGGTGTAAATGCCGATATCAAATACCTCGCTGCGTGGATCAATACTTTTGTAAGCCGTTATCAGCGCTGGGCATCACCCAAATTTTTAATTGGTGAAAGTTATGGCACTACCCGTGTATCAGGGCTGGCGCTGGAATTGCAGAACAGCCAATGGATGTACCTGAATGGAGTGATATTGGTTTCTCCTACTGAGCTGGGTATGGTTAGGGGAGGAGTGATGGATGCCGCTTTATCGTTGCCTTATTTTGCCGCTACCGCCTGGTATCACAAAGTATTGCCTGCCGACCTGCAACAGAAAGATCTTAATGATATGTTGCCTGACGTAGAAGCTTTTACAGTAAATGATTATTTGCCTGCATTGGCTAAAGGCGGATCATTAGAGTCTGCTAAAAGAAAACAAATTGCGGCTACTGTTGCCCGTTATTCCGGTTTATCTGAAAAAGCAGTGATGGATAATAATCTCCAGATTACTACCAATTTCTATTGGAAAGAATTATTGCGGAGCAAAGGCTATACAGTGGGAAGGCTCGATTCAAGATATCTTGGGGTAGATAAAAAAGATGCCGGTGATGGGCCGGATTACAATGCGGAACTCACAGCATGGTTACAATCTTTTACACCTGCCATTAATATGTATGTGCGGGATGAGCTGAATTATAAAACAGACCTGCCATACAACATGTTCGGTAATGTTTTTCCATGGGATAATAAGAATGATCATACCGGTGAAGACCTCCGCCAGGCAATGGCGCAAAACCCCAACCTGCATTTGCTGGTGCAGAGCGGTTATTTTGATGGCGCCTGCGATTATTTCAACGCCAAGTATAATATGTGGCAAATGGATCCCGCTGGTAAATTAAAAAACCGTATGACCTGGGAAGGTTATCGTAGCGGACATATGATGTACCTGCGTAAAGAAGACCTGACTACCAGTAATGATCACCTGCGGGATTTTATTTTGAAAAGCATACCAAAAGCGGGAGCGCCGGCGAAGTATTAAGATTGGGTTTGTTTTTAGCAGGATCTGCCATTCTTCCGGGACATAGGTTCCGCAAGACATATGGATGCGAAGTAAGGAGATTTCGTATAGCGGACGGAAGACTCTTCGTATAACGGAATTTAATGGACAAAGTATTGTTACCATAGATTTTTTGCCTATACGCTAAGTGTCTCTTCTCTCTTTCAGCATTAAGCTGTATATTCCCATAACTATTGTTCTGATATGCCATTGAAAAAAATATTTTTCAGTTATTCCAGGCAGGATGGCGCTGAGTTCTCATTAAAACTTGCGGTTGATTTGAAGAAGCGTGGCTTTAATGTGTGGATTGATCAGCAGGACATACGTGCAGGAACAGAATGGGATCTTGAAGTGGAAAAAGCTTTGGAAACCTGCGATTGCTTATTGTTCGTGGAAACAGAAAAGTCAGTTGTTTCCAATAACGTACTCGATGAAGTGTATTATGCACTCGGGCAGAACAAAAAAGTAATTCCGCTTATTGTTGTAGATAGTAAAACGCCGTTTCGTATTCAGCGTATACAACATGTTGACTTTACAAAGGATTATGGCAATGGCTTGAAGAAACTGATACAGGAATTGCAGACTGCAGATACAAATGTTTTTGTGCAAACAGTGCAGCACATATCTCCCCATACAATTTTTTTACAAAGGTATAAAGCGTGGTTGATCGGGGCTGCCTGTGTAGTTATTGTAATGGGAGTGATGTGGTATAATGCTGCACAAAAAACAACCTTTGCCAGTGAAATTAAAAATACAGAAGCTGAAAAAACGGTATTGGAAAAGGATGAGAATACAAATGACAGTACTGTTGCTGTTATAGAAACCGGAAAGGTTCGTTCGGCAAAAAAAACGATAAAGTCAAACGAAAAGGACGCATCGGGAAAACAAACGATTAAAGTTTCAACCATTGACATGGCTGATTTAAAAGGGGAGTGGAAATTAAGTGATATAGATATTAAAACACGTTCATCTGATGGATATGTAAGAATTGAAGCCGTAGAAAATGACAGGGTTAATATCAAAAGTACATTGCGCTTCTTTTACATCAAACCCAAAGACACGGTTTACCTGAGTGTTTTCAATGCGTTTGTGGGATGTTCCAACTGTGCCCTTCAAAAGGAGATGAAACTTACTGTAGAAGACATCGCGATTAGCAGCCAGCATTATTCCATTCTAAAGCACGATCAGGCAGGTGTTGGTAAAGCCGGTGATACTATTATGGACAAGGGTTCTAATAAATCAATAAGGGGTACGGCCGTATTGCAATTTGTAGATAATAAAACAGCGATGATAAAAGTTTCGCGGGCGGACGCTGTTACACTTGAAGGCGGATTGATATTGCAGCCCTTCGTGTATTCGTTTACGTTTAAGAAACTGGAATAAGGTATGTGGTGTATGGCATAAGGTATAAGTGTCTTGCGCCCTATACCTTATTCCTTATACCCTTAACCCTACAAAAATCCCAGCTCCAGTTGTGCCTCTTCGCTCATCATGCTTTTATTCCACGGCGGATCAAATGTCAGGTGTACATAAACGTCTGTTACGCCTTCAACTGCTTCTGCTTTTTGTTGTACTTCGGCTATAATTTCGCCTGCAACAGGACATGCGGGCGCTGTAAGCGTCATAGTGATTTTCACTTTCCCTGCCACTTCGTCTACATTCAGTTCATATACCAATCCCAGCTCCCATATATTTACAGGAATCTCCGGATCGTGAACTGTTCTTAGTACTTCTTCAATTTTATCTCTCAGATTTTCCATACCATCATTTTTTTGAACCACAAAGTCACAAAGGCACGAAGTGACACAAAGAAACTATGAGTTACAAGAACGATAAACAATAAACCACAAACAATTAACTTCTTTCTTTCGCCTGAAACGCCACTCCATACATCTTCATTTGCTTTAACATGGATAATAATCCGTTTGAACGCGTTATCGAAAGATGGCTTTTCAATCCTATTTCATCAATGAAATAAATCTGTGCATCAGCTATATCTTTAGGTGATTGTCCTGATAGCACACGAACCACCATACTTATTAATCCTTTCGTAATTACTGCATCACTATCTGCTGTAAAATAAATTTTTCCGTCAATATAATCTGCATGTAACCATACCCGTGACTGACATCCCTTGATCAGGTTTTCTTCTGTTTTGTACCGCGCGTCAATCAATGGCAGGTCTTTACCCATCTGTATAATGTGTTCATACTTTTCCGTCCAGTCTGTAAAAAAGCTGAATTCTTCTATTATCGCGTCCTGTTGTTCCTTGATCGTCATATTAAACGGCAAAGTTCAGGAATTTTGGGGAGAAAGGAGCAGGTTACAAGTTTCAGATTTCAAGTTGCAGGTTTTTCGTTTCTCATTTCACGTTTCTCATTCCTGAAACCAGTAACCTGAAACTATTATTCCAGCATTTTCTTCGCCTTTTCAATTCCTTTAATCAACTCGTCTACTTCTGCTTTGGTATTGTAAAAAGCGAAAGAAGCGCGTGCGGTGCCGGGAATATTAAAGAGATCCATAAGAGGTTGTGTGCAATGGTGACCGGTTCTGACAGCTATACCTTGCTTATCCAGTATTTCACCCAAATCAAAAGGATGAATATTGCCTACAAGGAAAGAAATAGCGCCTGCACGATGTTTGGCATCGCCTATAAAACGAAGCGAAGGAATGCCTGAAAGTTGTTGGTATGCGTACGATATAAGTTCTTCTTCTGCCTGCTCAATAGCGTGTATGCCTACCTGTTGTATATAGTCAACTGCAGCACCTAAGGCTATTGCGCCTGAGATGTCAGGTGTACCTGCTTCAAATTTAAAGGGCAGATCGTTATAGGTGGTTTTGGCAAAAGTTACATTCTTTATCATATCCCCACCACCTTCGTATGGAGGCATTTCGTTCAACCATTTTTCTTTGCCATACAAAATGCCAATGCCTGTTGGTCCATACATTTTATGTCCTGAAAATGCTATAAAATCTACGTCTAATTCCTGCACATCTACAGGCGTATGCTGAACAGCCTGTGCCGCGTCGAGTAATACGGGAATGTTTAATGTGTGTGCTTTTTGTATAATTTCTCTTACAGGATTAACCGTACCAAGACTATTAGATACATAGGTAACAGCAATGATCTTTACCTTAGGAGTTAGCATCGCGTCAAATGCATCCATCTTTAATTCGCCACGTTCATTAATAGGGACTACTTTGAGCACCGCATTTTTTTCTTCACAAATGATTTGCCAGGGCACGATATTAGAATGATGTTCCATGGCAGAGATCAATACTTCATCACCTGCTTTCAGAAATTTTCTGCCAAATGTATAGGCAACAAGATTAATACTGTTGGTAGTGCCTTTAGTAAAAATTACTTCGTGCGTGTGTTCGGCATTAATGTAAGCAGCAATTTTCTTTCTTGCTTCTTCGTATGCTTCAGTGGCCTGCTGGCTCAGCAAATGAACACCACGGTGTACATTACTGTTATAGCCGGTATAGTATTGTTCGAGCGTTTGTAAAACAGATTTTGGCTTTTGTGTAGTGGCGGCATTATCAAAATAAACTAAAGGTTTGCCATACACTTTGGTTTGCAGGATAGGAAAGTCTTCGCGGATTTTTTTTATATCCAGCACATGATCAGCTATAGCCTCACTTTTAATCATACGCCTCTGCCATTTTTTTGGTAATCAATTTTTCTACATATTCTCTCACAGCAGGTATCTGAATTTTATTGGTAACATCAAATGCAAAAGCATTCACCAAAAGATTTCTGGCAGCAGTATCGCCAATGCCCCTTGCTTTAAGGTAAAACAGTGCTTCATTGTTAAAATTGCCAACAGTAGAGCCATGACTGCATTTTACATCATCAGCAAAAATTTCTAACTGAGGCTTCGAATCAATCACTGCTTTGTTACTCAGCAGCATATTATTATTCTGCTGAAAAGCATTGGTTTTTTGCGCATCCTGGTGCACATATATTTTACCATTAAACACCGCTCTTGCATTCTTCATCAATACACCTTTATATAACTCATTGCTCATGCAGTGAGGGTAGAGGTGATTAACAAATGTGTGATTGTCGGTTAACTGGTTGGCGCCCGTAAGGTAAAGTCCATATAAATGACTTTCGGTATTGGAGCCATTCAGATCGAGATGAAGGTTATTGCGTACCAGGCTTGCTCCCGGTAAGGTATAGGTGTAATTATTGTACAGGCAATTGCTGCTTTGTACAGTTTGTGTAAAATTTATTAAATTAACATTCGCCGGAGCTGTTTGAAGGTAATATTGGTCTACCTGCGCATTTTCCGCTACATAACATTCGGTAACCGAATTAATGAATACTGTACTTTCTCCAATAATTACCAAAGATTCTACAATCTGAATTTTGCTTGCCTTAGCTGCTACAATAAGTATGCGTGGCTGAATAAATAGCGGCTCATCAGCGTTGTATACGTGCGTAATGTGTATAGGCTTATCAACAACCGCGTTTTTTTCAGCTTGTATAACAATTCCATTTTCAAACAATGCGGTGTTTAACGCTGCAAACGGATGCTTATGTAAAGGAATATGTTTTGATAGATATGACTTCAGATGATCGTCCTGCAAAGCTGTACGAAGCGGCAATATCTTTACTCCGGGAACCGATACATCTTCATTCAGCATTCCATTTTTTAATACTACTTCATATGCATCAAGCGATGGAATAGTGACGGATTTTTTAACGCTGTATAAAGAAGCGGGAAGCGGCTGCAGGTGAAAATCTTCTTTTAAAAAAGGCGCAACATTAGTAAAACGCCAATCTTCATTTTTGGTAGTAGGAAACCCACGGGTTGAAAAACACTCAAAAGCATCCTGCCTCAGGTTCTTCAGCCACTCACTCTCTTTATGCTGCTCTCTATCTTTATATAAGGTAACAAACTGATCGTATAATGATGTAGTAGTGATCATGCGGGAAATTGCTTTATTCGTCAAACCGATGCCGATGTAACGGGTTCTTTTATCCAGTCGTAGCCTTTTTCTTCTAATTCAAAAGCCAGTTCTTTGGTGCCTGATTTTACAATTTTTCCATCGTACAATACATGTACAAAGTCGGGTACGATATAATCAAGCAAACGCTGATAGTGTGTAATTACAATGAAAGCGTTTTTTTCTGAACGCAGTTTATTTACACCGTTAGATACAATTCTTAACGCGTCTATATCCAAACCAGAATCTGTTTCATCGAGTATGGATAATTTCGGATTCAACATTGCCAGTTGAAAAATTTCATTTCTTTTCTTTTCCCCGCCAGAAAAACCTTCATTTAAAGACCGGTTCGTAAGCTTGGCGTCAAATTCAACCAGTTTTTGTTTTTCGCGGGTGAGGCGTAAAAATTCTTTTGCTTCTAATGGAGGTTCGTTATGGTATGCTCTTATTTCGTTTAAGGCTGTACGTAAGAAGTTAATATTAGACACACCTGGAATTTCAATGGGGTATTGAAACGCGAGGAATACGCCTTCTCTTGCCCTGTCTTCAGGAGACAGATCAAGCAAATTTTTACCGTCGAAAATTACTTCTCCGCCATTCACATCATAATTTTCCCGTCCCGCTAATACGGATGCCAGGGAGCTCTTACCTGATCCATTAGGACCCATTATAGCATGCACTTCACCAGCATTTACCTGCAGGTTAATACCTTTTAATATCTGTTTATCCTCAACTGCCGCCTGTAGATTTTTAATGCTTAACATATACTGCGCTGTATTTCTTTTAATTACTTGCTAACTGCTCTTATATAGTCGGTTATAGAATGGATATTTTATCCTACACTTCCTTCCAATGAAATAGATAATAGCTTTTGTGCTTCCACCGCAAATTCCATAGGTAATTGGTTCAATACTTCTTTAGCGTATCCATTCACAATCAACGCCACTGCTTTTTCCGTATCAATACCTCTTTGATTGAGATAAAAGATCTGATCTTCCCCAATTTTAGAGGTGGTGGCTTCGTGCTCAATGGTTGCTGTATTATTTTTGGATTCAATGTAGGGGAAAGTGTGTGCGCCACAACGATCGCCTATCAACAACGAATCGCATTGTGTAAAGTTCCTGGCATTTTCTGCTTTCGCGCTTACCTGTACTAAACCACGGTAACTGTTTTGTCCTTCGCCTGCTGAAATGCCTTTTGATATAATGCGGCTTTTTGTACCCTTACCTATATGAAACATTTTTGTGCCGGTATCCGCTATCTGCTTGTTTTTGGTAACAGCTACCGAATAAAATTCACCGCTTGAATAATCACCCTGCAAAATTACGCTGGGGTATTTCCAGGTAATAGCAGAACCAGTTTCCACCTGAGTCCATGAAATTTTTGAATGAGCG
>JBGALP010000204.1:0-8991 GCA_044223805.1 Agriterribacter sp. | reverse complement strand
ATCCAACCGCAGGCTCCAGGCAGCTACGCTTTTTCAGGGGCGTCTGCCAAGGTTGAAGGAAAGCGGTTTGCTTTTAATACATTGAAAGTAGAAGTCAAAAAAATGCCTCATGGCAACAGTCAGTATAATTTTTTAGGAAACGATTATACTGAAGCCCCAACTGGTGAATTATATAGTGATTATATTTTGCGGAAAGGAGAAAACATACAGGATAAAATAAGGAAAAATCTTTTTATAAAGGTAGATGTAGATAAAACATCCTGCTATGAAGGAGAGCCGGTGGTAGCAACATATAAGCTTTATACGAGGCTTAGGTCGGAGTCTAAAGTAGCAAGACGTCCATCTTTTAATGGATTTAGCGTGTACGATATGATTGACCCGTCTTCAGTTCCTTCTTCTATCGAAAAACTGAATGGCAAAGATTTTAATGTTTATCTTATCCGGAAGGCCCAATTGTTTCCTTTGCAATCAGGAGCACTTGAACTTGACCCTGCTGAAGTAGAAAATTCCATCACATTTTTAAAAGCGGAATATGCAATGAAAAGACAAGGAGAAAGCATCTACCAGTTGCTTCGTGCATTTGAAACCGATAATGCAGGAAATGAAGGTGTGGAAACTGAAAAAATAATATACAAATACTTATGTTGCGGTGATGTGCATTATTGCTGATGAATAATGACTAATTTTGATGGCGCTGTAGGTTCATTTAATATTCAGGCAACAGTTGATAAAAAGGATATTCCACTTAAAGATGCTGGTGAAAATAATTGTAAAGGACAAGGTAATTTTGGACTGCTCAATACGCCGGTAATACGATGGCTGAGCAAATGTTGAACCTTCTGAAAAGATTTTCTGAAGTCGGTAGTTCCATTGCGTGGGTATAAAACCTTTGAGTTTACGTTTATGCCTAAACGAAAAGGAAGCAATTAACTGCTGTTAATTTTACTTATTTTGATCCGGAGTTAAATCATTACCGCACTGTTGCTACTGAGCCTATTCATATAAATACAACTTCTACAACATCTACTACTACTGTTGACAGGGCAGCGCTTGATCAGCGTCATAGTTCACCGCAACAGGACGGCAACCGTATACTGATTATTGGTATAGCATCAGCGTTGTTGTTACTATTTTTGGACTCATTTCTACATATCGCTATATTCAATCCGCCGTTAACGTAATTCCAATCCTTCAGGTATTGCGCAGGTATCAAATCCTGTACAAGCAGCAACTGAAGAAAATACAACAACTACAGCACCTGATTTGTTTTCGGGTCCATTGTTTACTTCAAAATTATTATTGGTACAACAAGAGGCGAAGGGCTTTTATAGTGAATTAGGCAAAGCGCTGCGTGGATATGTAGTAGAAAAACTCCAACCTGCTTCATCATATCTTGATAAAAAAATAGAATTATTAATGCGTGCTAAAGGTATAGATGAGCTTGTAATTACTCAGTTTAATCTTGTTATTCAGCAATGTGAAATCGCATTGTATACTCCTTCCTTAAGTGATAGTGATATGCAGTCTGCTTATGATTTGGCAGAAGATATTATTGAAGCCATCAACAAAAAATAGTCAGCATCTTATTACATCAACGCCATTAAAAAAATAAGGCCAGCCCTAGAAAGAGCCAGCCGTTGCTAACCTATGAAAAACACCAAGTTAAAATTAGGTAAATTATTTCGTATTTAAAAAATCATTTGTTTTTTCTGAATTGTTCCGCTCTTTCCATCCTAGCTTTTAAAAAAATAAGGCCAGCCCTAGAAAGAGCCAGCCGTTGCTAACCTATGAAAAACACCAAGTTAAAATTAGGTAAATTATTTCGTATTTAAAAAATCATTTGTTTTTTCTGAATTGTTCCGCTCTTTCCATCCTCGCTTTTCTTCTGTTAATCACCTCTTTCCTTACCAGCGCTTTAAATCTGTCTTCTGCATCATATACTCCCTGCCCACGTTCCGCTCCCAGTATGCCTGTAAAATTTTTTCTATATTTCTTCCTTATATCCAGTGCCTTTTGATCCCTGTCTAGTTCGTCATTTATAGTGGCATCGCTCATAACTGACTTAATTTCCTTCCTGTATTGGTTAAATACCGGCCAAAATTTTTCAGCTTCGTCAGGCGTAAGCTGTAACTGTTTCGTAAGGTAAGCTATTTCAAGAGCTCTTATCTTGTCTCCCGGTTCTGAATCAGTTACTTGCGCCTGTGTTAGCAAGGTTACAAATGTAATAAATCAAAAAGTAAAAATTTTTCTGAAAATATTTATTTTTAAAATTTGAAGATCCCGAAATAACTGGTACGACATTTTATAGATTGATTTTGGATAAATAAATTTAACAATAATACCTACAGAAAATTCTACATCAGTACTCATCTTACAAGGAGCGTGGAATAACCTTTTCATCGGTTTCGTAGCTCATCAAGTCCTCATCTGAAATTTCATGAATGATCTGGGCCAAGTCATTTTCGGTAATATTCTCCAAGGCTACATCATATAAGCTGGTATCGGTACTATCCAGTGTTAATTCCTTTTCTTTAGGTGTATCAGAAAGAAAGTTGGCTAAAGAACCGTCAGAGACTTCAATGAAATCGCTTCCACCGTTATTTTTATTTTCCTTTACTGAAGCCGTTTCATCAGGAATAAGAGCCTGTTTATTAGTATTTAATAAAAAAATAGCACTAATGCCAATAACCCCTGCAATAACAGCCGCAACTGCATATCTTATCCAGGTTTTATTAACCCTTATACTGTATACAGGCGCCACTGCCTCCTCTTCCACCTCTCCTGCTTTATCTATTAATTTTTTTGAAAGCGAATCAAAATAACCTTCAGGAGCAGATAAAGTGGATTTGTTTTTTAATGAGGCCAAAAGGGGAGAGAGTTCCTGTATTTCCTGTTCTGTTGCTATAGCAGATTCAGATGATTGCTGAAGTGCTTTCTGCAAAATTTTATCCGGTAAAGTATTAAAATAACCTTCAGGAACAGATAAAGTGGACTTATTTTTTAATGACCCTAAAATGAGAGATGTATCCTTAACTTCCGGTTGTTCTGCAACTTGCTGAAGTACTTTCTTCAAAATATTATCTGGCAATGTGTCAAAATAACCTTCGGGAGCCCGAAAAATATTCTTCTTCTCCATCTGTAATAAAACACCATTGCTTATTTCCCTCAATTCATTAGTATAGTCTTCATTAAGTTTCATAAAATGTTAAGACTAAGTTATATATAGAAGGTTTAATGATTGAGTATAAAATCTTCAATCTTTTTAACTGCATGATGATAACTGGCTTTCAAAGCTCCCTCCGAAGTTTCCAGTACACGGCTCATTTCTTCATAAGGCATTTCATCATAATAACGCAGATTAAATACAAGGCGCTGTTTTTCAGGTAATTCCTGAACCGCTAATTGTAGCTTCCATTCCGCTTTCCCTGCATCAAAATCTTTGTCTGCTTTTAACCGGTTAGCAATTGGATTTTCATCATTATTATCAATTGATAATGTTGATTTTCTTTTTTGCTGCTCTATATAAGTTAATGATTCATTGGTGGCTATTCTATACAGCCATGTATATAATTGGGCATCTTCCCTGAAGTTTTCGAGTCCGTTCCATACCTTGATAAACACGTTTTGGAGGATATCATTGGTATCCTCATGATGAACTATCATGCGACGGATATGCCAATAAAGCTTTTCCTGGTATTTCTTTATAATAGCGGTGAAAGCCTTTTCTTTAGTGGCGGGGTTGCGAAATTCCTGGAGTAATAAAGCGTCTTCGGAATGACTATTGCCCATGCTTGAGTAATTTGGCGGCTATTATTTCCTTTTAATGACTTTTTCAGCAGCAGCAACAATATGTGGTGTGTCAAGTCCATATTTTTTCAAAAGGTCCATTGGTTTGCCGCTTTCACCAAAAGTATCATTTGTGCCGATATATTCTATTGGAACAGGAAAATGCTTTGATGCAGCCTGCCCTATAGCATCTCCCAATCCTCCAATTATGTTATGTTCTTTCATCCAAAGGCTTAATAGTATGAATATTGATCACTTCTACACTAACCCCTTTTTCCTGCAGAATAATTCCGGCTTCAATGGCTTTCCATACCATATGTCCGCATGCAAAAATCGAAACATCTGTTCCTTCAGAAAAATATTGTGCTTTTCCAATTTCAAATTTTTGATCCGCATCAGTAAATATAGGCCACACCGGTCTTCCAAAGCGTAGATATACAGGTCCTTCATAGTCTGCTACAGCCAGGGTAGCGGCTTTAGTTTGGTTATAATCGCAGGGAACAATTACTGTCATGCCCGGCAACATTTTCATCATGCCAATATCTTCCAGTATCTGGTGTGTTGCACCATCTTCACCAAGCGTAAGTCCTGCATGTGAAGCACATATCTTTACATTCTTGCCAGAATATGCTACAGATTGTCTTATCTGATCGTATACACGGCCTGTAGAAAAGTTAGCAAACGTGGTAGTAAAAGGTATTTTGCCACCAATTGTTAAACCTGCCGCTATACCAATCATATTAGCTTCAGCTATACCACACTGTATAAAACGATCTGGAAAATCTTTTATAAATGCATTTAATTTAAGCGATCCGGCAAGGTCTGCGGTTAATGCTACAACATTTGGATTCTTTTTCCCCAGTTCGTATATCCCGTCTCCAAAGCCACTTCTGGTATCTTTCTGCCCTGTAACCTGAATATCTTTTAGCATATTTTTTTATTGAGTGCGCAAAGTAATGGATTAATTTAACTGAATATTTTTTCCGGTAAATAATTTTTCATCTTCAACCAGCTTTTGTTCCCATTTCCATGCGGTATCCAAAATGTCTGTAAGCGTATATACAGGATTCCATCCGAGTTTTTCTTTTGCCTTATCGTTATTGGCATATATAGCTATCACATCGCCAGGACGTTTGGGACCAATAGTATAATTCAAGGGTTTGCCGCTTACTTCTTCAAAAGCTTTAATAGTTTCTAATACTGTAATGCCATTACCTGTTCCAAGATTAAATACTTCTGGATTTTGTGTTGAGTTATTATGGATCAAAAACTTGAGTGCTAATGTATGCGCGTGAGCCAGATCGCACACATGTATAAAATCCCGCACGCATGAGCCGTCTCTTGTTGGATACTGATTACCAAAAACAGTAACTCCTGGAATTTTGCCAATAGCTGTTTGTGTAATTACCGGCACAAGATTTTGAGGTTTACCCAGTGGTAATTCTCCAATCAGCGCGGATGGGTGAGCTCCTGCAGGGTTAAAATACCGTAATAAAATATGCCTGGTATCTTTATTTGCTTTAGCAAATTCAGTAATAATCTGCTCGCCCATTTGTTTTGTGAATCCATAAGGAGATTCTGCCGGTTTAGTGGCGGTTTCTTCTGTAACTGGAATATTATCGGGATTGCCATATACAGTGCACGATGAAGAAAAAACAAAATAAGGCACTTTAAAAGAATCAACACATTTTAATAAGTTAATAAGCGACATCAGGTTATTCTCAAAATACATCAGGGGCTGTTCTACTGATTCTCCTACCGCTTTATATGCGGCAAAATGAATAATGCCGGCTATATCGTCATTTTCTTCAAACACCGCATTGGTATCATTAAAATCACACAGGTCTACTTTATAATTTTTAATTTTCTTGCCCGTGATCTTTTCTATGCGTTCTAATAATAGTGTAGACGACCTGGAATTATTATCAATTGAAATAACATCAAAACCGTTCTCAATCAAATCTACTATTGTATGTGATCCTATATAACCACATCCACCTGTTACCAAAATTTTTTTCATACTATCAGATTGTGAAAATTTTACTCAAGATACTAAGTTCAAAAGATATTCTCCATAGCCACTTTTGATTAATGGTTGCGCTACTTTTACCAATTGTTCTTTGTTAATGAATCCTTTGCGGTAAGCTATTTCTTCAATACAGGCAATTTTAATGCCCTGCCTTTGTTCTATTACCTGCACAAATAATGAGGCTTGCATTAATGAGTCAAAAGTGCCCGTATCAAGCCAGGCTGTACCCCTGTCGAGCACTGATACTTTGAGTGTGCCTCTTCGTAGATATTCCTTATTAATATCAGTAATTTCATATTCACCTCTTGGAGAAGGTTGTAAATGTTTCGCTATGTCTATAACGTCATTGTCGTAAAAGTATAAGCCCGGCACAGCATAATTGCTTTTGGGTTTTGCAGGTTTTTCTTCAATAGAAACAGCATTCATCTGTTTGTCAAATTCAACTACACCATACCGTTCGGGGTCGCTTACCTGGTAAGCATATACAATACCACCTACGGGGTCAATATTCCCGCTCAATTGTCTGCCCAATCCGCCTCCATAAAAAATGTTATCTCCCAGCACAAGCGCTACATTATCCTTGCCTATGAACTGTTCTCCAATCACAAATGCTTGCGCCAGCCCATTAGGTTCAGGTTGCTCGGCATAAGTAAACTCCAATCCTAATTTTTTGCCGTCGCCAAATAGTTTTTTAAAATTCGGCAGATCATGTGGTGTGGATATTATCAATACTTCGCGTATGCCGGCCAGCATCAATGTTGATAATGGGTAGTAGATCATTGGTTTGTCATACACCGGCATTATTTGTTTGCTGATTGCAAAGGTGATTGGATGCAAACGTGTACCCGATCCTCCGGCCAAAATAATTCCTTTCATCGGCTGAAAATACCTTTTGTAATTGTGTACAAAAATAAAAAGATGGTTGGCGAAGATACCTGTTTTAGCTATACAATATGATGGATGTGAGAAATCAGGATTTAAAGAAAAAGTTGGAAATATAATAGATGAGTGCCGCCATTACAGCGCTTATGGGAATAGTGATGATCCACGCCCACAAAAGATTTACAGTTACCCCCCAGCGTACAGCTGAAAGTCGTTTTGTAGCGCCTACCCCCATTATGGATCCTGCAATTGTATGTGTAGTACTTACGGGTATTTTAAGATGCTCGGTAATGAATAACGTAATAGCTCCGGCTGTTTCTGCTGCAACGCCTTCAAAAGGGGTAACTTTTGTAATGCGGCTTCCCATAGTTTTTACTATTTTCCAGCCACCACTCAGTGTGCCTAACGCTATAGCTGAATAACATGCTATAGGCACCCATACCGGCATTTGATCAAATTTTTCTATACTGCCATGCGAAATAAGCGCCACCGTAATAATCCCCATCACTTTTTGTGCGTCGTTACCGCCATGCCCAACACTGAATGCGGCAGAAGACACCAACTGCAACCGTTTAAACCAAACAGTTGATTTATGGGCATTCAACCGGCTTAAATAAAGGGTAAATACACACATAACGGTAAGTATAAACGCCATTAAAACAAGCTTGAAATTATTGCTGTGGAAAATCACTTTAAGTATATAGCTATTATGGTGCGAATGAAGATTGGCTGGGTTAAGTTCCAATGTTTGAGAGAGGATCACTCCCATTAATACAATAACGCCAATCGAAAACAACTTAGGCCAAATGCTTTTTCTAAATGAATTGATGAACCACAGCGAAATGATAAATGCCATGATCATGCCTATAAGTGGGGCAAGCAAAATGAATGCGACAATTTGTAACACAGGAGCAGCATTTACCGCATCAAAACCAGCGTGTGCAATAGCCGCGCCGGCAAATCCACCAATCAACGTATGCGAAGAAGATGAGGGAATACCAAACCACCAGGTAATCAAATTCCAAATAATAGCCGCGCTTAAGCCGGCCAATATTACCTGAAGTGTTATATAGCTTTCTTTTACCGTTTTAGCTATTGTATTAGCTACCCCATGATCCTTGAAAATGAAAAAAGCTACAAAATTGAACAGTGCAGCCCACAATACAGCCTGGAAGGGCGTTAATACTTTGGTGGAAACAATGGTTGCTATTGAATTGGCGGCGTCGTGAAATCCATTAATATAATCAAAAAGCAGGGCGAGGATGATAATGATCACTAATAAAGTCATAGAAGCTGATTTGAAAACCTGTTAATGGTAAATCTGAATGTTACAATGGGTGGCGCCATATCAAATTTTCAGACATCAGGCGTATTTAACTATAATGGACTCAATTACATTAGCGGCATCTTCGCACTTATCTGTAGCTATTTCGAGGGCCTGGTAAATTTCTCTTTTCTTTATTACTTCTTTCGCATCGCTTTCGGTGGCAAATAAACGCTCAATGCTCATGTCAAAAATATCGTCTGCCTGGTTTTCAATACTATTAATCTTTACCAGCGATTCGGTTATCTGGCGAAGATTTTTCATGTTTCTTAATTCGTGAACAGCTATATGTACATGTTCACAACCCTGTATAATAAGGTCTGCGAATTTCTGCATGCCTTGTTCATTAGGGTTAACCCTATAGAATTTGATTTTTTTTGATGATGCATGAATATAATCGGCAATGTCATCTAATGCAGATGCCAGGTAGTGAATGTCTTCCCTATCAAATGGAGTAATAAAGTTGCGGCCAAGTTCCGTAAATATATTATGTGTTAAATCATCATTAAGGTGTTCAAGGTCTTCAATTTGGGCAGATATAGCAGATCTTTTGTCGTAATCAGGTTCGTGCATCATTTCTTTAAGCTTGCGCGACATTTCCAGCACCTTTACGGCAACCTGTTCAAATAAATTGTAAAAAACCCTGTCCTTCGGTAAGAAAATTTTCATTATTGAATTCAGCATCAGCTAAAATTTGGGACAAAAGTAGCGGTATCGGGTGGCGGCAAAAGCAGATTCTGAGAGTTAATAATTTCTTAACATTGGGTTTTCCGGTTTACACATTTTGTGCACCGGCTTAACATTTTGGTAATCCTGGATTAATGCACTGTTAATATTGCGGTAACTATCTGGTAACGCTGCCAGCATTCCTTTGCGGAAAATACAGGTATGCAGCTTATGTTAAAAATCGGCGTTGTTGTGGTTTTTTTACTCTCTTTTTCTTTTGCTCAGGCACAAACGTTAAAGTTAT
>JBGALP010000203.1:0-9557 GCA_044223805.1 Agriterribacter sp. | reverse complement strand
TCAATTCAACGGATACCAGTGATCTTGATATCGCATCTGCTATTCACATATCGGGTTATCATAGAACACCAGGCGAAATAGCAGACAGGGGAACATTATCATTGCTTACATATGGAGGTAATATTTCGTATATCCAAAACCGCTGGCGTGTGGGTATAAGCTCTATTCAATATTTATTTGGAAGCAGTATTCAGAAAAAAGAGGTACCCTACAACAAATACGCATTATCTGGAACAAGGTGGAATAACTCAAGTATTGATTACAGTTTCACCTTTAGAAATATGCACTTTTTTGGAGAAGTGGCTATAGATAAAAACAACAATATTGCTTCCGTAAATGGGATGCTTACAAGTGTTGATAAAAAGGTTGATTTCGTATTCCTTCATAGAGCTATTTCACCGGCTTATCAATCTTTATATGGTAACGCTTTCACCAGCAGCACCATGCCCACTAATGAAAAAGGCCTCTATGCCGGATTGGTTTTAAAGCCCATCTCCGCCATTCGTATTGATGCGGTTACAGATTTTTTTCAGTTTCCCTGGCTCAAATACAGGATAGATGCACCATCACGCGGAAGACAATATCTTATTCAATTGAGTTATAAACCATCCAAAAAAGCAGAACTATATTCGAGGTTTAACGCATTATACAAACCACTCAACAACGCAACGGAAAATAATCCGTTGAATGAAGTAACAATTTTCTCCAACCAATCCTGGCGAACACAAATCAATTATCAACTCAATGAACGCTGGAGCGTAAGACAACGCGTTGAAGTATTGTGGTACAGTGCTGAAAAAAAGCCGAAAGAGAAAGGTTTCTTGACTTTTGTAGATATATTTTATAAACACAGTATGAACAGGTTCTCAATAAATACAAGGTTGCAATATTTTGAAAGTGATAGTTATAACTCGAGAGTATACGCCTATGAAAATGATGTATTATATTATTATGCCGTTCCTGTGTTTTACGATGCAGGTACGAGATATTACGTCAATCTAAAATACAACCTTAATAAAATTGTAAGTATCTGGCTTAAATGGAGCCAAACTTTATATCATAATAAAACAACTATTGGAACCGGGCTTGATGAAATTGAAGGAAATAGAAAATCAGAACTCAGACTATTACTTTATGCTTCTTTTTAAAAAGATAGAATAAATTTTAGCAGGATTTTATTTAGCTGTTATTCCTGTTTACATTTGCAAAAATAATACACATGGCAGATCAGCAACAACCTAACCAACTCAACATTGAAATTTCAGAAGAAATAGCAGAAGGCGTTTATGCCAATCTTGCTATTATTACACATAGTCATGCTGAGTTTGTTGTGGATTTTGTAAACGTTATGCCGGGAACCCCTAAAAGCAAAGTAAAATCAAGATTGATTTTAACTCCTCAGCATGCCAAGCGTTTTATGAAGGCGCTTATTGATAATGTAAAACGTTTTGAGGCTGCAAATGGTCCCATACAGGATATAGAAGAGGTTCAAATTCCTATGAACTTTGGCGGTCCTACCGCGCAAGCGTAAAATAATCGTTCAATAGTTTCGTCATCTACTGCAATTTCCTCAGGTTTTTAAACAATCTGTTGAGATTTTTGTGCCATTTCCTCAATGAATCATACCGTTTGCTAAATCGCTCTTAAAGGGTTGTGAATATGCTGTAATTATGTAAATCCAATCCTGGCTCAGGAAAATGAACCGTACACCTGTAAGTCTTATAGAATAAACATACCTTGATAACGCTCACACCTTTAGCCTAAGAAAAATTGAATGAACCTGTATAATTTCTCCTTCATGTAACACTTTAGCGAATCCTCTGTTTGCCCCATAAGATTAACACATAACCTTCTATTACTTAAAACCTGCTGTCATGAAAGCAAAAAACTTCACCACCTTTTTATCGATTGCCATTATATTTCTATCCAAAAACGTTTCCGGCCAAGCCAATACGGCATTATCCAATCTTGTAGCACCAACTGCAATAAATAAAGATCTGCTTCCCAATCCAAACAATACTTATAACCTGGGAAGCGGTGCCCAAGGCTGGAAAAATATTTACATTGGTACCAGTTATTATCTTAAAAACATACGCATCATACATGCCCCCGGTACCACCAATTTTTTTGCAGGACCAAATGCCGGCAACCCTGCTACTACCGGAACATATAATACAGCGTTGGGAGATAATGTACTTGGACTTATGACTTCTGGCAGTTACAATACCGGCATAGGATATGCAGCGCTGAGAAATGTTACAACCGGAAACAGGAATACAGCTCTGGGGCATGTAGCGCTTCACAACAACACAACCGGCAATTACAATACTGCTTCTGGTAACGCAGCCTTGTTTTTTAATACTTCAGGACTATATAACACCGCTTACGCAAATAGTGCACTATACAAAAATACCACCGGAGGATATAATATAGCGGTAGGAAATGAAGCATTGTATAATAACACTACGGGGTCATACGGCATTGCCATAGGTACAGGAGCGCTACATTCGGCCACAACCACTGGCTACCAGTTAGCCATTGGAGGTAATGCCCTGTATAACTTAAGTGGAGGTGCCGGTGGCAATGTTGCTGCAGGTTATGATGCCATGTATGCCACCACTACAGGATATTTCAATACGGCCATTGGTACCTCATCACTGGTTGATAACACAACAGGCCCTTATAATACGGCTGTTGGGCATGAGTCAATGACTTATAACACCACAGGAAGAGAAAACGTTTCAATAGGCGCGCAAACAATGACCAATAATAACGGCTCTTATAATACCGTGCTGGGGGTTTATGCTGGTTGGAATGGCAGCACTAACAGTGTTTTTATTGGATGGAATGCACACTCCCCGGTAAACACGAACAATAGTATTGCCATTGGGTATAATGCAGCCGTTACCGCTAATAATCAGGTTAGATTCGGTAATGCAAGCGTAACCAGTATAGGCGGTCCGGTTGGCTGGTCAGTTGTTTCTGACGGCAGGTTTAAAAAAGAAGTAAAAGAAGATGTTCCCGGTCTTTCTTTTATCAATCAGCTTCGCCCGGTGACATATAATTTTGATCCATCTGCTTTCAACACAATGATTGATAATGCTTCAACCCGTAAAACGGATGGCAATGAAACCGTAATGACAACTGAAGAACGAAATGCAGTTGCGGAAAAAAGCAAAATAAAGTATACGGGTTTTATTGCACAAGAAGTAGACGCTGTCGCAAAAAAAATGAATTATGATTTTAGCGGAATTGACGCACCTAAGAATGACCAGGATTATTATGGGTTAAGGTATAGCGATTTTGTGGTGCCGTTGGTAAAAGCTACCCAGGAATTGAGTATGCAAAATGACAGTCTTAAAAAAGAAAATGAAAATCTCAAAATTCAGAACGCGTTGTTTGAAGATCGGTTGAAAAAAATTGAAGCGCTCTTAAAGATCAACACTTCGCCTGTTTTAAGTTTATCAAGTGCTGCGTTAAGGCAAAACAATCCCAATCCTTTCAGAAGCAATACTACAGTAAGTTACAAGGTGCCACAAGGCACAAGCAACGCCCAGATTATTATATATGATGCCGGAGGTAAAAGCTTGAAACAGTTTTCAGTATCTCCGCAACATAATGGCACCGTGCGGATAGACGCATCTGTGCTTGCTGCAGGTACCTATCATTATGCTTTATTTGTAAATGGGAAAATCATTGACACCAAAAAGATGGTTGTCATAAAATAAAGGGTGGTTATTGATACAAAAAAGAGGTTATTTCAAATTACTGAGGCAACCTTTTATTTTGCTCATAAAGGTGTTATCCTACTAAAAAGCGAATCTGTAGACCAGCACAAATATCAGTATTACATGAAGTATAACAACAGACCAATATGAACTGTCTCCGGAATAGGCTAAATAAATGCTTCTGAAAAAAAACAATAAAATGACAAGAGCTCCTACTATCATTACTAAAAAAGGAGGACCTGTAATATCGTTTGCGGCTCTTGGAGTATAAAATTTGTTTGTAAGAAATACGACCAGCAGATATACTAAATAGAGTACAATCGTTAAGCCTAAGGCTTTTAGATTTAGGTGCATATAGGTAGTTTTAAAGTTAGTTTAAAATACGTAATCTTCTTACGATTAAAAGTATTACATTATAACGTTTTCAAAACAATTTTTATTTTCTATATTCTTCTAATGCTTTCTCCAAACAATCCATTGCTTTATTAATAGCATCTACATTCAGCACATACGCAATACGCACCTCGTTTTTACCCAAACCTTGTGTTGCATAAAATCCACTGCCAGGCGCCATCATAAGTGTTTGTCCGTTATATGAAAATGATTCAAGCACCCAGCGGCAAAAATGATCGGTGTCTTTAACCGGTAATTTTGCCATCACATAAAAGGCACCTTCTGGTTTAGGACAAAAAACGCCTGGGATTTTATTCAGTCTTTCCACCAGTGTATCACGGCGAAGTGTATACTCAGCTTTTGTTGCGTCAAAATAGTTATCAGGAAGATCCAACGCGGCTTCACCGGCTATTTGTCCAAACGATGGTGGGCTGAGACGAGCCTGCGCAAATTTTAATACCGCATCTAATACCTGCTTATTTTTTGTAATCAGTGCCCCTACCCTTGCGCCGCAGGAGCTATACCGTTTTGAAATCGTATCCATCATTACCACGTTATCTTCCACACCTTCCAGTTGCATTGCGCTGAAGTGTGTACCATTATAACAAAACTCACGATAAGCCTCATCCGAAAAAAGAAAGAGATCATGTTTCTTTACAATATCCTTCAATGTTTCTAATTCATCTCTGCTATATAAATAACCGGTAGGGTTATTAGGATTGCAAATAATAATTGCTTTGGTGCGCGGTGTTATTTTTTCTTCAAAAGCTTTTATAGGTGGCAATGCAAAACCATCGGTAATAACCGATTGAACAGCCACGAGTTTTACACCAGCTTCTACTGCAAAGCCATGATAATTGGCATAAAATGGTTCAGATACAATCAATTCATCGCCCGCATCCATACAGCCCATCATCGCAAACAATATAGCTTCTGAACCTCCGGTTGTAATCAATATTTGAGTATGATCAATATGAATACCAGCGTGTTTGTAATAATTCACCAGTTTGCGGCGGTAGCTTTCATTACCTGCACTGTGGCTGTATTCCAGTATTTTAAAATCAGAATGACGAACGGCATCTAATACAGGCGCGGGTGTTTCAATATCAGGTTGTCCTATATTTAAATGATATACCTTAATGCCTTTTTTCTTTGCTCCTTCTGCATAAGGCACAAGCTTTCGTATGGGCGAAGCAGGCATTTCCTGCCCTCGTGTGCTGATAGATACCATGTGGCAAAGATATAAATTTCCATTTTGTTGTTAGCCGCAGATTCGCAGATTATAAATGTAAGTGCAAAGCACAGTTCATTTAAGAACAGCAATGGTTTATAACTGGCGCACTGCGCGATTCAGGCGCAAATATTAATCTGCGAATCTGCGGCTATTTATTTTCGATGCCCTTTTGCTCTTTCATTTTTCGCATCTACCTTTGCGGCATGCAAATACTGGATGAAAAATAGTAGCACAATCCGTAAAAGACGAGTTAAAACAACAGACCGAAGTCTTAAAAAAAGCAGGCAAAAAAACGCCGCACCTCGCTGCCATTTTAATTGGTAACAATGGTGCCAGCGAAACCTATGTTGCTTCAAAAGTAAAAACCTGCGAAGAAATCGGTTATAATTCCACTCTAATTCGTTTTGATGCAGACGTAACAGAAAACGTATTGCTTCAAAAAATACAGGAATTAAATGATGACGCGGATGTTCACGGCATATTAGTTCAGCTTCCTTTACCTAAACAGATATCAGAGGAAAAAGTAATTAATACTATAGTGCCTGAAAAAGATGTTGATGGTTTTCATCCTTCTAATATTGGCAAAATGGTGCAGGGTCAACATGCATATATTCCGGCTACACCATACGGTATTTTATTATTGCTGGAATATTATAAAATTGAAACAAAAGGAAAACATGCTGTGGTAATTGGTCGCAGTAATATAGTAGGCAGACCAATAAGCATACTGCTTAGCCAAAACTCCGGCACCGGAAATTGCACCGTTACCTATGCCATTCGCATACAAAAAATCTGAAAGAAATTTGTTTGCAGGCTGATATTATAGTAGCCGCGTTGGGTAAACCTGAGTTCCTGACAGCAGACATGGTAAAAGAAGGCGCTGTGGTAATTGATGTAGGTATTACCCGTGTAGAAGACAATACTAAAAAGAAAGGTTACGCCATAAAAGGAGATGTTCATTTTGAATCGGTGGCACCTAAGTGCAGCTATATTACGCCTGTGCCGGGCGGCGTTGGCGCTATGACCATTGCAGCGCTTATGAAAAATACATTGCAGGCTGCAAATAATATATAATATTTTGTCAGTTATAACATCTCAACATATCATCACCCTTCCCGTAATGGAAGCGTTTTATACACTGCAGGGAGAAGGTGCACACCAGGGCAAGGCGCGTACTTTATCCGGTTGGGTGGATGTGATGTGGGTTGTGTATGGTGCGATGTAAAGGAAAGCTGGGACTTAGATGCACATCCCCAAAAACCCGTTGACGCTATTGTTGATGAAGCATTGTTTGCAGTTTCACAACAACAACATCAAACCAATGTAAATGATGTTATTGCTGTAGTAACCGGCGGCGAACCGCTACTCCATAATCTCAATTCGCTTACTGCATCTCTAAAAAAAACAGGCTTCAGAACACATATTGAAACATCAGGAAGCAGTGCTATATCCGGAGATTGGGATTGGATTTGTCTTTCGCCCAAAAATAATCGTTTAAAAAGCGCCTATTGCAGAAATCCTTCAACCTGTAGCTCATGAATTGAAAATAATTATCTATAATAAATCCGACTTTAAATGGGCTGAACAGTAAAAAATATCTGATGAACAAATGAATAAACAATGCAGGTTATTTCTTCAGCCCGAATGGAGCAAAGCATCAATAGTTACCTTCTCTTTTCCTTGATAATTGATTATATAAAGAAAAACCCGCAATGGCAACTGAGCTTACAAGTGCATAAATACTTAAACATTCCCATGACGTTTAAACTTTAATTACTCAATGAAATTAAAGTTGATGAACAAATACTAATACTTCAAAAGAGGCAGGAAGTTTGAACGCAAATTCAATCTATCAATAGCTAAAAACAATAGAAGTTCATAAGTGTTTTCCACCTTACCACCTCCAATCCTTTAACCTATATCAATCGTTTGCATAACATCCCAAATACTCTGCTTTTACGCCAAATACTCGAAATATAACCCTGATTGCTCATTAAGCTTAATAAGCTGAAAGTCAGCAGATATCTTTACACGTACAAACTATTAGTAAAACGGGACGGTTAATATATAACATCAAGGGTGCAAAAGCGGTTGTTCTGAAACAGCCGCTTTTTTTATGCCTTTTCTTCAGAAGTAGTCGTTGCTTTTCAGCAATATTCTTCATAATAATCGAAGCATGCTCACGCGAATTCTCTATAAACCAGGTGTGGGTATCCATTCCACCACATACTACGCCTGCCAGGTAGATGTTTTTCTTATTCGATTCCATAGTAGCAGCATTATATTCAGGTTTTAATTTTTCGTCATTTGATAAGTGAATGCCTGTCTTCTTCAAAAAATTAAACTGCGGCTGATAACCGGTTGTGGCTATTATGTAATCATTGGGAATAGTTTTAATGCCGTCTTGTGTGAGAATATCTACCTTATCAGGATATATATGTGCCAGCGTAGCATTAAAAAATGCCTTTATACTTCCTTCAGCAATACGGTTTTCAATGTCGGTCTTTACCCAATATTTTACTCTTTTACCAATTTCATTACCGAATCACCATGGTAACCTCTGCCCCTTTCTCTGTACGTTTCAAGTGCGGCATCAACAGCCGAATTATTAGCGCCTACTACCACTACTTTTTGCATAGCGTAAAAATGGGGTTCCTTGTAATAATGCGTCACCTTTGGTAAATCTTCTCCGGGAATGTTCATTAGTACTGGCAAATCATAAAAGCCTGTTGCTATTATTATATAGCTGCTGATGTAAGTGTTTTTAGTGGTAGTTACTTTATAGCGGTCATCTATAGCGTCAATTGATTTAACTTCTTCCTGCAGATGCACATCAAGATGGTTTGAAACTGTTGCACGGCGGTAATATTCCAATGCTTCGTTTCTTGTTGGTTTGGTAGCTATTGAAACAAAAGGAATCTCCCCTATCTCCAGGCGTTCAGAGGTAGAAAAAAAAGTCATGTTGTACGGATAATTATACAGCGAATTTACAAGACATCCTTTTTCAAGAATGCAATATCGGATTCCATACTTTTTTGCTTCTAACGCACAGGCAAGTCCTATAGGACCGCCGCCGACAATTACAACATCATAATCCATGTTTGTGTACAGGTATTGTTGGTTTAATAAATAGATTGGTGCGTTTATTTTTCTGAATTGAAACCAATAATCAATAAATTATAGTTACTGTTCACACAGCACCAAAGGCAAGCAATAAATATCCGCGAAGTTATGATCAAAAAAAACGCTACTTTCATTTTCTAAAGCAAATATTATGGATTTCATTTTTACCTATGGCTGGCTTATAATCATCGCCTTTATCATTTTTAGTGGATTGGTAACTGTAAACCAGGGTACTATTTCGGTTGTAACAATGTTTGGCAAATACCGCCGCATTCTTCGCCCCGGCTTAAATTTTAAAATACCTGTACTCGAACAGATTTATAAAAGAATATCCGTACAAAACCGCTCTGTGGAGATGGAGTTTCAGGCTGTAACCGCAGACCAGGCGAATGTATATTTCAAGAACATGCTTTTATACGCGGTACAGAATGCAGAAGAGGAAACCATCAAGAAAGTAGCTTTTAAATTTATTAGTGAACGTGACCTGATGCAGGCGCTTACACGTACGATTGAAGGTACTATCCGTTCTTTTGTAGCTACTAAAAAGCAAGCAGAAATACTAGGTTTGCGCAAAGAAATAGTAGAATATGTAAAAGAACAGATTGATCACCTGCTGGAAGAATGGGGTTATCATTTACTTGATCTGCAGATCAACGACATTACTTTTGACAAAGTGATACTGGATAGTATGAGCAAAGTAGTTGCCAGCAATAACCTTAAAGCAGCAGCAGAAAATGAAGGACAGGCTTTATTAATTACGAAAACAAAATCGGCGGAAGCTGAGGGTAATGCTATTAAAATAGCTGCCGAAGCTGAAAGACAAGCCGCTCAATTACGCGGACAAGGGGTGGCACTTTTCCGTGAAGAAGTGGCAAAAGGTATGAGCCAGGCTGCTGAACAAATGAAACAGGCCAATCTTGATACGAATGTGATTCTGTTTAGTATGTGGACGGAAGCCATTAAGAACTTTGCGGAAGTAGGAAAAGGAAATACTATCTTTTTAGATGGTAGCAGTGATGGTATGCAAAAAACATTGCGCCAGATTATGAGCCTGATGAAAATGGATGCAAAACAGGAAA
>JBGALP010000202.1:0-9158 GCA_044223805.1 Agriterribacter sp. | reverse complement strand
AGCCTCTTATATAAGCATCAGCAACCTGCTTAACAACACACAACTCGTTAATCATTCCAATAAAGTTATTACAGGATTGGTAGAAGTGTTGAGTACATTAAAAGATGCTGAAACCGGGCAACGTGGCTATATTATTACCGGTGACAACATGTTTCTGGAACCCTATACAGGCAGTTATGATAAAGCGCTGGGGCAGATATCAGAGGTAAAGCAATTGGTTTCGGATAATCCTGTACAGGTGGCCGAAACAGAGAAGCTAAAAACTGTGGTAATTAAAAAACTGCAACGGCTGCAATATTTAATAGATCAAAAAAAAGCTGGTGTTAAAATAGCCACAGAAGACCTCATCGCGGGTAAAGAGCATATGGATGAAGCACGGAGTATAGTACAGAAAATGCAGGATACGGAAACCACATTATTAAAAACCAGGTCTCAAAAAATGGAGCGGTTTGCTTCGTTTACACCCGGACTTATCATTGCAGCGGCAATCATTTCTTTAATTATAGCTTCCTTTTTTTATTTCAGAATAAAAGAAGAAATAGAGCAAAGATCAAAACTACAGGATACGTTGGTTAAAAAAGATAAAGAGATATCAACCCGCGTGGAGATAATACAAAAACTGGCGGATCAAATTTCAAAAGGTGATTATAATATAAGAATAAGCGATGATGAAAAAGATGACGTGGGCAACATAGCGCTTTCGTTAAACAAAATGCTAATGATATACTTACATATCTGGCTAATCACCTTGAAGCTCCTGTCGGTGCATTTTATTTATTAGGCAACGATGGAAAATTGCATTTGGAAAGCGGATATGCACTAAGTAAAAACAATAAAAAACAAAGCATTGCATTAGGCGAAGGACTTGCAGGCCAGTCGGCTTTTTCCAAAAAAGAAATTGTTGTTCGCAATATTAATGAGCAGGATCTGCTGATGGACTTTTCAGCCGGTAAAATATGCCCTTCAACAATAATAGCATACCCGGTTTTATTTGAACAAAGGCTTACCGGTGTGGTGGAATTGGGTTTTGCAAGAACGCTTCTTCCCCACGAAATAGCCTTTTTAAAAAATAGCGCTGGCACTATAGGTATTGCCATCACCACCGCACAAAACAGGTTACGATTGCAGGAATTACTGGAAGAAACCCAATCGCAAACAGAAGAATTACAGGCACAGCATACAGAGTTGGAAAGTATGAATGCTGAAATGGAATTGCAAACGGAAAAGCTGCAGGCGTCTGAAGAAGAACTGAAAGTACAGCAGGAAGAATTAATGGAGATCAATCACGCTATTGAAGAGAGAAATAAATTGCTGGAAGAAAGAAACCAGATTATTGCGGAACGCAACCTGGAAATACAGAAAAAAGCGGATGCGCTTGCTCAAAGCACAAAATACAAATCGGAATTTTTGGCCAATATGTCGCACGAGTTGCGCACACCTTTGAACTCCATTTTACTATTGTCAAGACTGATGTCGGAAAACATAGAAAAAAACCTTAGCCCCGACCAGGTAGAATATGCAAAAGTCATTCAGAATTCAGGCAATGGCTTGCTCGAACTGATAGATGAGATTCTTGATCTTTCAAAAATAGAAGCAGGAAAAATGCAACTGGAGTATGCCCCGGTAGTTGTAAAGGATATATTAAATAATATGAACATGCTGTTTGCGCCCATGGCAAGAGAGAAGAAAATTGACTTTAATACGATATTACTGCCAGGCGTACCCGAAGTAATTGAAACTGACAGAATGCGGCTTGAACAGGTTTTAAAAAATCTGCTTGCCAATGCTATTAAATTTACAGCGAACGGTTTTATTCATTTAACCGTATCGGTTTCTGCGGCAAATCCTGGAGGCGTATTATTTTCAGTAAAGGATTCAGGAATCGGTATATCCGCGGAAAAACAAGAACTTATTTTTGAAGCCTTTCAACAGGCAGACGGATCTACAAGGAGAAAATACGGAGGTACCGGTTTAGGACTTTCTATCAGTCGTGAACTGGCAAGATTACTTAATGGAGATATAACGCTGCAAAGTGAGCCAGGTAAAGGAAGTGAGTTTGTTGTAAGTATTTCTTCAAATAAGCGTTCCACCCCTGCAGTGCAATATCAGCCTACTCCAATTGTCCCTGCCCGTGAAGACACCATCAAATTACAAAATGAAATTACCACAGAACGTAAGTTAGTATCAGAACGGATACCAGAAGAAATTCCTGATGACAGGCAAAATATCGGAACAGATGAAAAGACAATTCTTATTATTGAGGATGATACCAACTTTGCAAAAACACTGCTGGACTACACACATAAAAAAGGATATAAAGGTGTTGTGTGTGTAAGAGGTGATGCTGCTGTTGATATGGCAAAAACATTCCAACCCGCAGGCATTTTGCTGGATATACAGTTGCCGGTAAAGAGTGGCTTTGATGTTATGGATGAATTAAAAAACAACCCGGAAACCCGTCATATACCTGTTCATATTCTGTCTTCTTTCGATCTTAAAAAGGAAAGTATATCAAAAGGCGCAGCAGATTTTATTAACAAGCCGGTAAGCATTGAAAAAATCAATGGCATTTTTGAAAAACTTGAATACATTCTTAACCGCCACTCTCGTAAAGTGTTGATTATTGAAGATAATTCACATCACGCCAAAGCACTATCATACTATTTGGGCACCAACCAGGTGAATGCGGTAATCTCCGGATCTATTGAAAACAGCATAATTACTATTAAGCAGGAAAATGTAGACTGTGTGATACTGGATATGGGTGTGCCTGATGCAAACGCTTACCAACTGCTGGATACACTTAAGAGTAGTAAAGATATACAAGATGTTCCTATCATTGTTTTTACGGGAAAAAATCTTTCACTTAACGAGGAATTCAGGATTAAACAATATGCAGATTCTATTGTTATAAAAACCGCTCATTCTTACCGGAGAATATTAGATGAAGTTTCTATCTTTCTTCATGTGCTTCAATCGCCTGATAAAAACCTTAAAAAGAAAGTGGAAAAAATAGGAGCCTTACATGAGGTATTAAAGGATAAAAAGGTGTTAATAGCAGATGATGATGTAAGGAATATTTTTTCTATTACCAAAGCATTGGAACTTTATAAAATGAAGGTACTGCCTGCCATGGACGGAAAAGAAGCATTGGACATACTGGAAGAAAACAATAAGGTAGATATCATTCTGATGGATATTATGATGCCCAACATAGATGGCTTTGAGGCTATTACTACCATTAAAAACGATAAGCGTTATAAAAACATTCCCATTATAGCGGTTACCGCCAAGGCAATGGTTGGTGACAGGGAAAAATGTATTAAGGCCGGCGCGTCTGATTATATTTCTAAGCCGGTAGATATTGATCAGTTAATATCGCTTTTGCGGGTATGGTTGTACGATAAAGGTTTTTAGCAATCAGTACAATTTAACAATGGCATTATATGACAAACAGTGATAAAAAAGTATTGATCATAGACGATGACAGCAGAAATATTTTTGCTTTATCTGCCTATTTACTCAGCAGGAAAATAAAATGTGTGTCATCAGGATCTGCTAAAGATGGACTGGACTTATTAACGCACGACAATTCTATTGCTGTTGTATTAATGGATATGATGATGCCTGAAATGGATGGATATGAAGCCATTGGTGTTATAAGAAACAACCCAGCATTGAAAAATGTACCCGTGATTGCGGTTACTGCCCAGGCAATGGTAGGAGATAAAGAAAAAAGCCTGCAGGCTGGCGCTTCGGCATATATTTCAAAGCCTGTAGATACGGTATTGCTTTTGCAACTGTTAGATAAATACCTGAAATAACTTTTGTTACACCAACCCGTCATAAAAGACCAGGAGATTGAAGTATTGCTAAAAACAGTACTTCATTTATATGGATATGATTTTACTTCTTACTCAAAGGCATCGTTAAGAAGACGCCTGGAAAGGATTTATAGCATTTACCAGTTTAAAAATTTTGAGGCTTTTTTGGATACGATAAAAAACGACAATGATTTTTTTAAAAAGCTGGTAGAAGAAATAACGGTGAATGTTACCGAAATGCTGAGAGATCCCGGATTTTATCGCGTTATCAGGGAGAAAGTTTTACCACAACTGGCTACCTATCCTTTTATAAGAATATGGCATGCCGGATGTTCAACTGGTGAAGAAGTTTACTCGATGGCTATATTGCTTGAAGAAGCCCGTTTGTTGCACAAATCGTTACTGTATGCCACTGATATAAATCCGCTGGTGATTGAAAAAGCAAGAACGGGTATTTTTCCGATGAGTATGATGCAAAAATATTCTGACAACTATACACATTCAGGTGGCAAAAGAGACTTTTCAAACTATTATACAGCAAATTATAACCTCGCAAAATTTGATGAGCATCTAAAACAAAAAATGATTTTTTCTACACATAACCTGGTATCAGACCATTCATTTAACGAGTTCCAGCTTATTTTTTGTCGCAATGTGATGATCTATTTTGAAAAGGATCTGCAGGCAAAGGTTTTAAACTTATTCGATAATAGCCTTAACGAATTGGGTTTTCTGGCTTTGGGGAATAAGGAGTCTATTAAGTTTTCACCGCTTGCCTCGCGTTATGTGCAAATTGATAAACAGGAAAAGATATGGAGAAAAAAAACGTAAGCCATTCTGTTCGTTTTATCATTATCGGAGGCTCCTCGGGTAGTTTAAAGGTGATCCTGGAATTGCTTGATCTTTTACGTACCGATTTTAATATCCCTATGTTATTTGTATTTCATAGAAGCAACCAGAAGGAGTCTTTACTTACTGAATTGCTCTCCTCAAAAACCAATTTAACAGTAAAAGAAGTTGAGGAAAAAGAATATATAGTCCCTGGTAAAATATATATAGCTCCACAGGATTATCATGTGCTGGTAGAGTCCGATAAATCCTTCTCCCTGGATTATTCGGAAAAAATTCATTTCAGCCGTCCAAGCATTGACGTTAGTTTTAAATCAGGAGCAGAAGTGTACAGGAAGGGTTTATTATGTATACTGCTATCAGGCGCCAATGCCGACGGGGCAGAAGGACTTGAAAAGGTAAAATTCAATAATGGCATCACTATAGTTCAGGATCCTGAAGAAGCTGACGTGCCTTACATGCCTCAACAGGCTTTATTAAAAAAAGGGATAGATTATACATTGAATACCTCCCAAATAGCAGAATTTTTAAACAGGTTGTAATTAAGTGTTGCTTAGCATTGCTTGTTCAACCAATTTTTCAAACACATTTATATCAAAAGGTTTATTCAGATAGAAATCGGCCCCAGCCTCTTTTGCCAGTTCTTCAACATTATGATTGCCACTAAAAAGGATAACCGGAATGGCGCTGTAACAAGATTGTTTTATTAATTGTATAGCTTTTACTCCACCTATAGCTGGTATACGATAATCCATAATGATCACCCCCGGTCTGTATTGTGCTATATTCTCCAATAAATTATTGCAGTGTTGCAGGGTGATAATGTTTAAATCTTTTTGCTTAAGTATAAGTGTGCATATATTCAGCAGATCCAGATCATCATCAAAAATTAATACACACTTGCGCATAGATACTTCTTTTTTTCTCAATGGGTTTGATAAAATTAGGAAGATAAAAATAAAGTAAAAGCATCAACAATGAGAAAACATTCACACTATTATTCTGGTTATATGTAGAATTAATTCCGCAATAATAAGTTGTGCAGGCGCTCTTCGTATTGGTACCAGTTTTGAAATATAAAATGTTAAACTGCTATATGCCGCATCAGAATATGATTTTCATGGAACAAAGGATGTACGAGATTGGGAGCGCTTTAATGTATTGCTTTGATAGCAACAACAATAAACTGGCCACTACTATTATTTATGCGCTTAAAGTAAGTGACGGGAATTTATACGCTATTATTCAACAACAGGAATGCAGGTTTTTTGAGAAGAATATGAGTTTTGCCACCGAATTAAAATTTTATAAAAAAGGTAAGCCATTTTATCTTGATGTGTTGGGACAAGCCGTTTTTTTGGAGAATGTAGATGAATTAAACCTTTTATTGTACGGTAATAAGAACGAAGGATTGCAGAATAAGGAAAATGCAGTGCTGGTTAAGGTTGCGATTGAACATATTCAATATCATGAATGGAAACAATCCAGCAATTGGAGTATACCAGTATGGTGGAATAACATGCACAAAAAGATTTTAGGTATAATAGCGATGCCGGCACTACGTGAAAGAGTGATGGGGCTTTTAAGAAAATATGCGCATTAAATGCATTAAACTCAACAATATGAAAAAAATATATTTTATCGCGATAGTAATTTGGGTAATAGCTGCATGTAACAGTAGTGATAAAGGGATACCTTCTACCGATAGTTTACACAACGACAATATTGATCAATCAGATGTGAATAACCGCAATTTAACCAGATATGATTCTTCAAAAGTGAACGGAGAGTTTGATTCTGTATCAAATAGTAAGAAAAAAGATACCCTTCATCCATAATCATCACCCTGCATATTTTACAATAAGCCATACACAAATCAACCCAACAAAAAAAATACTCCAGAAGATAACATTTATCAGGTTGCTTATTCTCATAAACGACTGCCTGTTACCAGATGATGCGTTAAACACATGATATGGTTTATACCACTTAAAAAAACTTCTCACCAATCTCGTAATACCAATTCTTCCGGATTTTTTCCAGTAAATGGTTTTGATAATTATACAAACCAGCAGTATTAATGTACTTGTGGCACAAGCATATAAAGCGAAAAAATTTTCCATTTCTCCGGTTTTTTATTACGGTTGCTATGGTCCTAATCGCTTTTTGCTTTTACAGGGGGGTAAATACTACGGTAAGTTTTTTATCACTGCTATTATAGTGCAATAACAATCGGTTTATGAAAAATCTCCTTTTATAGCCTCTCTAATTGGTTATGCTTAGTATCGGTTAGAAACATGTTGTGTTCTGGATAAAAGCCAATAGTGTCAAAATAAAAAAAATCATACTATAATAGGCCGGAAAACGTTTTAGATGTATTCAGGCATTTAAAATTCAATACATGAAAAAGCAAATTCTCTATGCGGCCATTGCATTCATATTCAGTTCGTGTTCATCTACACAACTTGTATTTTTAACGGTTAATCAACCAGCTCCTGTAACTGTTCCTTCTTATATAAAAAGAGCGGCTATCCTTAACCGAAGTGAACCATCCTCGCAAAACAGGATAATAGATGTAGTTGACAAAATCTTTTCTGTTGAGGATGCGAAGCTTGACAAAGAGGGGGCCCAGGCAAGCATAACCGGCATTAGTGATGAATTGTACAAAACCAATCGTTTTGATGAAGTAATCACGGTTGAAGGGATTTACCCCGGAAGCACTGTTCCCGGCTTATTTCCCGCACCACTTACCTGGAAGGAAGTGGAAGTAATATGCGCGAAATATCATACCGATGTTGTGTTTGCGCTTGAGATATTTGATACGGATTCTAAAGTAAGTTATAGCTCCAACCCTGTAACCATAAACACGCCTTTTGGAAAAGTGCCAGCGGTAGAGCATACAGCAAATATGCTTACAGTAGTAAAAACAGGTTGGCGCATGTATGACCCTGCCAATAAGATTATTCTGGATGAATTTCCGATGGAAAAAAGAATTAACCTGTATGGTAAAGGTGTAAACCCTGCAGCCGCAGCTGCTGCCATACTTGGACGTAAGGATGCGGTAAAGCAAACAGCTACTAATGCAGCGGCGGAATATGCTGAACGTATATTGCCTTATTCTCTACGTGTTCAACGGGATTACTATGTTAAGGCAACCGATAATTTTAAAACTGCTAAACGTAAAGCGCAAACAGGCAACTGGGATGGAGCTGCTGCGATCTGGCAACAGGAAACAAAGAATACTGACCCTAAAGTAGCCGGTAGAGCCTGTTATAATATGGCCATCATCGGCGAAATAAACGGCAATCTTGATGAAGCTATAGGCTGGGCAAGAAAAGCCTACGAACAATATGATATTCGTTTAGCGCTTTATTATATTAATATATTAGAACGAAGAAAGATAAATGAAGCTATTGTAAGTGAACAAACTGCTCAGAAATTTTAATCCCTGCATCGTTATTATAGCCAGGAAATCAAAAAGATTAAACAGCAAAAAGGAAAGCCGGTTTTTAAAACCGGCTTCTATATTTTTGATTACGATATATTACAACAATTATTTTTCTGCTAAGGAGCTTCAATTACTACAGTTTGTTTTAAGCGCATCGCCACCGGCTGTTCCTGCCTTATAGCCGGCTTCCAGCTCGGCATACTCTCAAACTTTTTCTCCAGCGCTTCATTCAGGTCGTCATTACCACCTTTTATAACATGTGCATAAACAGGTTTTCCTTCTTTGTCAATAATATAATCAACAACTATATAGGCTACCCGCTGCCCCTGGTTTAAAAAGGTTGCCATTTCTTTACCGGTATTGTCAAGAAATGCCTGGAAGGCTTTGGCTCCGCCCGGATAAACCGGTTGGTTGTTAACAACCTTAGCCAATTCTTCTTCCGGAATAGGAATTTTCTTTTCGGCAAAGGTGAGTGTACGCTGGCTCACTACCGGCATTGTTTTATCAACAGGCCGCTGCGTTTCTTCAACAACATATTGCCCATAGGTATTTACCATCACTACTGGCACCTGCCTGTTTTTTTCAAAATAGTAATAGGCTGACTGAAGATTGTTTACAAAAGGTCTGTAGCTTTTGTACATCTGCAAATAACGTTCAAGATAGCCAACACTGCGTGCATTGTTAAACTGTATAGGGAAGATATGAACTGGTATATATTCCTGTCCTGATGCGCGGGCGTAACTGGTAATAATGTACACATCTTCTATCTGATCATTATTAATTGGAATGCATCCTTCTGTTACACAGGATCCATGTATGTAAATATCTTTGCCTGGAGCAATAGAATCACTCAGCATTCTGTCTGACGCATTTGGATAATTTAATCCTAACGACAGGTAATAAGCACTGTTAGGTTTAAACTCGTTAATATAATAGAAGCCCTCGGGTACCTGGTAATCACCCTGCATTCTTTTTGGGCCAAGTGAACCTGCCATTGCGCAGATCTTATATGTCTTAAACAATTTGAAGGTTTCTTT
>JBGALP010000201.1:0-9216 GCA_044223805.1 Agriterribacter sp. | reverse complement strand
TATTTTAGAAAGGTGTAGGGTTAAGGTGGGGCAATCCAACAACTTCTATTCTCAGCCCTCTCTCCTTCTGCCTACTGCCTGCTTACTATTTAACTACTTTCGCCGACTTTTTTCCTGCTTTTACCGGAAATAACAGGGGCATTGCCTGTTGGGCATTGGGTGGTAACACTCCCGCCTATAGTTTTGTGCAAAATTATTTAACGATGAACGATGACAAATTCAAACATGAAAGTAAAACAGGCTCAGTATTGGCTGGTTTATTTTTATTGCTGATTGGTGTGGGCGCTATCCTTAAACAAACCTTTCTCGATTTTCCTTCATGGGTTATGACCTGGCCAATGATCTTAATAGCTGTGGGCATTTTTGTAGGACTGAAACATGGATTTCGTGGCCCTGGATGGATTATACTGATTGGACTAGGCAGTATTTTTTTGGCTGATAAGATTGTACCAGGTATGAACCTCAAACCGTTCATCTGGCCCTTTATCATTATCGCCATTGGTTTGGTAATGATTTTTGGTTCGGGATCCCGCAAAAAGTGGATGCGCCACCATTTGGACTGGAAGCAAAAATGGGATGAAAAAAGAGCGATGTACAGCGAAGAGAAAAAGCAGGAGTGGAACGAATACAGGAGTAATATAAGAAGTGACGAAGATTTTATTGACAGCACCGCTATTTTGGGGAACTCTAAAAAGGTGATTTTTTCTAAAGACTTTAAGGGAGGCGACATCACCAACTTTTTTGGTGGCACAGAAATCAATTGTTCGCAGGCTGATATTAATGGCAAAGTAATGATGGACATTACGCAGGTATTCGGTGGCGTTAAACTGATTGTTCCGCCCCATTGGACTATTAAAACAAGTGCTACATCCATATTTGGCGGGTTTGAAGATAAACGCTCTCCTTCCGCCAATCCACCCGATCCGCAGAAAGTATTAGTCATTGATGGTATTTCCATTTTTGGCGGCATTGAAATAAAAAGTTATTAACCACCAAAGCAACATTTGTATGAACTGGTTTCTCGCAAAAATCGTGTATCGCATTATCTGTGGAGAAGGTAACCATACCCCACAATTTGATGAACAGCTCCGTTTGATTGTAGCTTCTTCTGAATCGGAAGCCTTGAAAAAAGCGTACAATATTGGCAAACAGGAAGAAGATCGTTTTTACAATACTTCCGAAAAACTGGTGCAATGGAAATTCATCAATGTATCAGAACTGTACCGCATAGCCGAACCTATTGATGGCGCTGAACTTTACAGCAAGATAGAAGAAAAAGAAAATGGCGATCTTTATACCGAACTGGTACATAAAAGAGCAGCGCACCTGCAGCAAAACAGTGTACATCATTTTTTACAGGCATTATAATATACGCTTGTGCCCAACGCTATTATAAAAGGCAAATACAAACTATACTTCATCGCGTTCTGGCTGCTTTGGTCTGTAATACACGTGTGGGTATTGCAGGAGTGGGAGTACACTATGGAAGCAGCCTGGATAGACAGTATAGTGAGCAATACATTGTTAGCCGCGGCAGCATTAGCCATCACCGTTATACTGCACTATTATCTTCCACGCAGAGAACAATTCACCTATCTTTCTATACTATGCGGAAGTATGGCCGGCGTTTGGATCACGGCGGTGCGTATTATTATGGCGTACATTTTAAATGAACCGATGCATGAAGCCTTTAGTCAATCTATACCGGTGCGTATCGCTATCGCTATTTTAATACTGGGTTGTATTATACTAATTAATGTGCTACTATATACGCAGGAAGAACAGAAAGAACAGGAAAGAAGAAAAAATGAATCGGACAAGATAGCAAGAGACGCGGAACTGTATAAACTCCGCCAACAACTGCAACCTCATTTTTTGTTCAACAGTTTAAATTCTATCAGTGCATTGGTAGGCAGCAAACCACAGGAAGCACGGAGTATGATACAGCAGCTTTCAGACTATCTGCGCAATACCTTAAAGAAAGAAGAACACAAATGGGTAACCCTGGCCGAAGAACTGGAATACCTGCAACTGTATCTTGATATAGAAAAAGTAAGATTCGGACACAGGCTTTCTACCGAAATAAAAAAAGATGAACAAACGGCGCAGTTGAAGCTACCTGTTTTATTGTTGCAGCCTATTGTTGAAAACGCCATAAAGTTTGGACTGTACGATACTACCGATGATATTACCATCACCATTGAGTCACAACTGTTGGACAAAATGCTGGTGATTCGTGTAGAAAATCCTTTTGACCCCGAAATATCAAAACCTGTTAAGGGAACAGGCTTTGGTTTAAGTTCTGTTCAAAAAAGATTGTACCTGCTGTTTGCAAGGAACGATTTACTGAACACCTCTACAAGGGATAATATTTTTATTACCGAAGTGAAAATTCCACAATAATGATCAAGGTTGTAATTATTGATGATGAACCATTGGCAAGAAGTATTGTAAAAGAATACCTTGACGATTACAAGCAAATTACGCTGCTGCAGGAATGCGGCGATGGGTTTGACGGTGTGAAAGCCATAATGCAGCACCAGCCCGATCTTATTTTCCTTGATATACAAATGCCGAAAATAAACGGCTTTGAAATGCTTGAATTGATTGAACAACCTCCATCGGTTATTTTTACTACCGCTTTTGATGAATATGCCATCCGCGCTTTTGAAGCGCATGCTGTGGATTATCTTTTAAAACCTTTCAGTAAAGAAAGGTTTGATAAGGCATTGCAAAAATGGTTGCAAAAATATCCCGATCCTAAAACTGCCGAAACACTCCCCATTATAATAGAAGCTGTGCAAAACCCACTGCCACAAAACCGCATAGTAGTAAAAAGCAATAATAAAATAAAAATCATTCCATTACCTGATATTCAATACCTGGAAGCGGCGGACGATTATGTAAAAATTCATACTGCCGAAGGGCAATACCTGAAAAATAAAACCATGGCCTATTTTGAGCAATTACTGGATATTAAACAATTTGTTCGCACACACCGCTCTTATATTGTAAATGTTCAATTTATTACCAGACTGGAACCATACGAAAAGGAAAATTACCTGGCCATGCTGAATACGGGCGAAAAAGTACCTGTAAGCAAAACAGGTTACGTAAAACTGAAGCAGGTACTCGGTTTATAACTGCTGCATTGATATATATCAACAATTAATGGCTTTGTGATACAATAAGTTTTGGCTTGTAAAGTTTATATAGCCCGTAAAGCACTACTTAAAACTCAAACTATGAAGAAAGTGTTATTTGTTGCGGCTATAGCAATAGCTGTATTAATTGCCAACCAGGCTCACGCTCAAAAAGACGACAAACAATTCAGCTTTGGATTTGGCATTGAAGGAGGCCCAATTATGGGCGACAAAAGTTTTAAAGAAGTATTTGGTTCTGAAGTAGGGCTCAGTATCCGTTTCTCCTACAAAGTTGGACCTGGTTATGTTACGTTTACTCCCGGCGGATTGCTTGTGCTCCCTAAATCAGTGAGTGAAAATGATGCATCTGTATCAGTGGGTACACACGTTCCCTTGAAATTAGGGTATAAGTATATTATCGGTAAATTTTTTGTGATGGCTGAAGGCGGCTATGCTTTCCACACCGTATACACTGTAGATCAGGATAGCCAGGATATTAATGATGCAGTAAAACAAAAAGGTGGAGGCCTTACTTATGCTCCATCTATTGGCGCTAACTTTGGTGTATTTGAAGTGGGTGTGCGGTATGAAGCTACTATGCTGAAGATTGAAGGCGTAAAGTATACACCTTCAATGGTAGCTTTACGACTCGGATTTAACTTCTGATCTATCTTTACAATATCTATTGTTTTGTAAAAAGCTGTTGTTATATACAACAGCTTTTTTTATTAATGTACTTAAAATTAAACCGCTTAATTATCGTTAAAACAGGTAAACCGTTTGCTTTTTAAAAATAGTCATTCATTATCTTTGACAAAAGACTGCACTGTAATGAAAAGAATTTTGCTGCCTCTGCTTCTTATTGCTATATATATTGGATGTAATAGTGACGCGCAAAAGCCGGTTGACAATACGGGAATAGATTCGGCCCTGGCAGCAAAGAACAAAGGACGGGAATTGGATTCCGCCAAGCCTGTACTTATTGGTGTTTATGAAGGCGTTATTCCCTGCGCCGATTGTGATGGTATAAAAACAGAGCTATCCTTGTTCCAGGATGCAGCCAATTCTGAAAATAATACCTATACTTTAAAAGAAACCTACATTAACAGTAAAGCTAAAACCGGCGATACTACCTTTAGCAGCACCGGTAAATGGGATATACTGCGTGGCATTAAGGGTGATCAAAATGCTACTGTATATTTTTTAAATTATGATGAGCCGGATGAATCGCGTTATTATTTGAAGAAGTCAGAAACCGCTATTATGTTGCTCGATAAAGAACAAAACGTTATTTCGTCCAAACTTAATTATACGCTGGAAAAAAAGTTATAAGATTTTCACAAAAAAAGATACACCAGGAAACCATTATTATCCCAACCCAAACTCCGAATGTCTTTCGGGGATCTGCACATCCAGAAAATCTTTTTTCAGCAACCTGTTTTTGAATCCCTGCTGTACATCATACTCTCCATGCACAAGAAACAATGTTTTTACCTGGCGTGGATCCTGGCAGGCTAAAAACTGGCTGAGATCTTCATAATCGCCATGAGCGCTCATGCTACGGATAGAACCTATTTCTGCATGCACCTCGTGGTAAACACCAAAAATACTCACTTCTTTTGCGCCCGCTACCAATCTGCCCCCCAAAGAGTGCGGCTCGCAATAACCGGTAAATACAATAGTGTTTCTGCTGCTTTCTACATTATTACTGATATGATGCTTTACTCGTCCTCCATCTGCCATACCGCTGGCAGAAATAATTACACAAGGCCCATTACGGTAGTTCAGCAGTTTTGATTCCTGCACGGTTTTAATAAATTTCAATCCTTTAAAACCAAAAGGATCATTATCGCTCTTTAATATTTTCTGTATGGTATTATTAAAATACTGTGGGTAATGTTTAATGATTTCAGTTGCCTTTACACTGAGCGGGCTATCTACAAAATAATCCAGCGGTGGCAGCCTGTTTTCTAATTCCAGTTGATTGAGCGCGAATAAAATTTCCTGTGTGCGGCCAACACTAAAAGCGGGCAAAATCAATTTGCCTTTTTTCTCCAAACAGGCTTTCACCACCCATTGCAATACCTGGTCTGGCGTAGTAACATTTTGATCGTGCAAACTATTACCATAAGTAGATTCGAGTATAATATAATCTGCCTGTGGATAGTTTTGTGGTGATCGTAAAATAACATCGCGATACCTGCCAACATCACCACTGAATGTAATGGCAGTTGTTTTACCATTCTCCGTAATCTTCAAATGCACGGCTGCACTGCCAATAATATGCCCAGCATCGGTATACAGCAATTGTATATCATCATCAATAGTAAACCAGTTGCCATATTCCACCACGCTAAACATGTCGCTTGCCTTTTTAGCATCTTCAGCCGTATACAGTGGCTCTAAATAACCCTGACCGGTGGCGGCTCTGCGTTTATTAATATATTTTACATCGTCTTCCTGTATTTCAGCGGAATCTTCCAGCAGCACCTGTGTAAGTTCACGCGTAGCGGGCGTGCAAAATATTTTTCCAGTAAATCCATCTTTTACCAGCTTAGGTATAAGTCCGCTGTGATCAATATGCGCATGTGATAATACGAGATAATTAATTTCAGGTGCGTTAAAACCAAAATCACGGTTTAATATATCGGTTTCTTTACCGAGTCCCTGGTACATTCCGCAATCGAGTAAAACTTTTTTTCCGTTTTTCAAAGTAAGCAGGTGCTTTGATCCGGTAACGGTACGGGCAGCACCATGAAAAGCTATTTTCATATTGTAACAATTAGTGTAACAAGATACATGAAAGCTATATGTTTACAAAGTTCTTACAGGGCTATCAAACGTTTTTAGTTTACAGTTTGTAGTTTATGGTTTTGAACCTTGCAGCAAACCAAAAACAATAAACTAAAAACTATATACACTCCCACACGCAGGTTGCGTAAGGCAACGCTTCTACATAATATCCATGCGAAACGGACTTCACATTCATATTCCCAAATAACAGTTTGAATGTTCTTTTTCTTTTTTTCAAAAATTCCTCCATCTGTATAAAAACCGTTTCTTTATTTGGACCAAGGTTAACAGCTATCATTATAATCACATCATTCTCTATTCTCAAAAAAGAAAGCACATTAGCTGAATCATTCTTCAAGGTCTTGTAGATGCCGTTTGAAAGAACACTATGCTGTTTTCTCAACCATATCAATTCTTTGTAATAATGCCACAAAGATTTTTCATCACCCAATTGTTCTTCAACCGATATCCCATCAGCATTACGCAATAAACTATCGTTCCACCATGGCCCTGAATTTTCATACCACAAAGCCATGCCTTTTCCATTTACCTGCTTATGCCATTTAAATGCTTCCCTGCGGGGAATATCATTGCCGTCTGAATTGCCATATTTACCAAATCCCCCTCCACCCTGCATACCAATTTCCTGTCCGTAATACACGGCAGGTGTTCCGCCTAACAACAAATTTAATGCAGCGCCAACACGCAACTTGCCAGCATCATTGTTCACCATAGTAGCAAAGCGATGTGTATCGTGATTTTCAATAAATACAATCTGTTGCAACAGGTTGCCCGTAAGTTGAAAACTTTTTTCAGCGGTTGCTGTAATCATTTCTTTGCTGAATGTAAGTATGGCTTCCCGCAATGGAAAAGCAAATACGCGATCAGCGTTAACTCCATTAATATAATCCAGTCCATAAGAACCCCAATCCGTTTGTTCAGCTATAAATATCAGCGCCGGATTAATTTGTTTGAGTGCAGTGATCAATGGTTTCCAGAAAGCCGCGAACAAATTATTTAACTGTGGTTTATTGTCCAGCTTATCCATCATATGGTCGAGCCTAAAACCATCAGCACCATGTTTAAAACTGCCGTTTCCTTCGGGATCAATCCACTGAACAAACAATTTGCGCATATATTCCTGCACATCTTTGTTCAATAAGTTTACCGTGGTTATATGTTTATATACATTATCATATCCAAGTAAGCCATTGGTATCAAATATAATGGTAGAAGGTACTTTATTATCCGTATCATAATAAAGAATATGATCGCTGTATTTTGATGAAGGCTTTCCGAAGGAATCTTTGTACCATTCATGATCCTCTGTTATATATTGAATTTCCATATCAATATATAATTTCATTCCACGTGCATGTATGTCGTCAATAAGATTAAAATAATCCAGCTTCGTTCCATAACGTGGATCTATGGTTTCAAAATCTTCTGTAAAATAATTGTGATAGTATACAGATTGGTATAAAGGTGTAAGTAAAATGGACGTAACGCCAAGGTGCTGCATATAATCCAGCTTCTCCCTTAATCCATTCAGATCACCATGTTTATCTCCATTACTGTCGTAAAAACTCCGCTGAAAAACATGATATATAATTTCGGCGTTTCCGGATGCAGTATGGTTATGGATGATCATATTATAGCGGTGCAATATAAATAACAGTAACAGATATTCATTCTATCTACCGATATATCTATCGCCGGTGTTTTTAAAAGATTTAAATATACACAAATCAATATCGTTGACTTAAGGGATATCCTATGGATAAGTTGTTGATTGCCTCAGGCCGGTGTTAGTGCGATATAGCTTTTTATGTCATTTGCACATATACAGTCTAATTACTGCAAAAGCAAATAATATGTGTGTCTTTTTTTATTACAATACCAACGGGTTAATCTCTGATGCAGCAGCTTCACCAACAGGCAGTCCCAGGAACCAGGTTTTACGATCGTTTTCCTGCCATTGATTTTTTGGCGTGGTGATAGTGGCACCATCGGCAATGTATATAATCGTCATTACCTCACGCATAACCGAAGATTGATTACCGGGCGCATTGTGTATGGTAAATCCATAATGCCAGGTTGCATCACCCGCGTTCATGGTAGTAGCTCTTGAAATATTGAAATTGTTTTCTTTTACGTATTTGTCAAACTCGCTTTCTGATTCATCAGAAATTTCATGATTAATTACAGCGCCTTTAGTATGCGAGCCTGAAGCAAAAGTTAGCATACCCATATCAACAGAAATATCTACGAGGGGCATCCACATAGTTACAGTGTTATGTGTATCTACCGGCCAATAATATTGATCCTGGTGCCAGGGGGTAGGTCCACCACCGGGTTCTTTAAACAGCGCCTGATCATGATAAATGCGTACATTCTTCACACCCAAAAGGTCTGCAGCTATTTTAGCAAAACGTTTTGCCAGCACAAATCTTTTTACTGCTTCGTCGGAGCGCCACAGGTTCATGATCTGCAAAAAAGCTTTACCGTAGGTATCCCTGTCTTCCATTTTTCTTTTCTCGGTGTTGTATCGCTGCGCGGCATCAACGAGTATTCCACGATATTCAGCCACCTCTTCAGGGCTGAGTACATTCTTTATTAATGTATGCCCGTCTTTACGGAACTCCTGTATTTGTTTATCTGAGATAGTTAAAAAATCGTTGAGTGCAGGCAGTTGATCAGCGACAATCATAATCGTTTATTTTATTGCCAACAAGTTAAACAAGAGTTGGCAATATACCAACTGATACGACCATTTGTTGACCAGTATGCAGGATGATAAGAGGCATTATTTAGACAGAATAGTAAGTTCAGTTCTGCGGTTTTGCATTTTGCCCTGTTCTGTTGCATTATCTGCTACCGGTTTTGAAGAACCGAAACCTTTGTATTGTAATCGCTGCGCTTCAATACCTCTTGAAATAATATAGGAAACCACAGATTTGGCGCGGCTTTCGGAGAGCTTAATATTATCGGCGGGCTTACCGGTATTATCGGTATGACCACTAATAAGGATTTTGATGCCAGCGTTGTCCTTCAGCAATTCCACCACCTTATCCAGCTCTGCCATTGATTCATGTTTGAGCTCAAATTTATTTACATCAAAAAAGATGTTATTCAGCACAACAGAAGCATTGGCTTCAATAGGTTGTAAGCCAATATCAATAGTATAGGTTGAATCAGAAATAGTTTTGCTGAAAGGAAAATTTTGCGAATAAAAAAGATAGCCCTTACGGTTTACATTAAACGCGTAATCCTTACCTAA
>JBGALP010000200.1:0-9286 GCA_044223805.1 Agriterribacter sp. | reverse complement strand
ATGATACCCGAAGGGGTAAAAACAGCGGAAAGTGATAAAAGCGTAACAACCCAATATGTAGAAAACCATATCAAGATTGGTATTGGTTCATTAAAGCAACTGATCAATGATGGAATGACTGTAAGGCATTTAAGATTTTAATTTATAACATGAAATACCTTGTCCCACTTTTTTTAATCCTATTACTTTCCTGCAACAGCACAAGTAAGATGAGCGCAGCTCCGTTAAAGGGCAGGTTAGTAGTAAGCGAACTATGTGGTCATTATATTGTTGAATTAATTTCAGGGAAAATAGCAGCCGGAAAATTAGCGATAGATTGGCATGATGACAAGAGAAATGCAACTTATAAACATGCTTTTTCCATTGCCAATCCCTGTGATTTTGATAAATTTTCACTTAAAGAAGGCGACGAATTTACGTTTGTGCTTCACAGTGATGAAGTCAAAGAAACCTGCGCGGTTTGTTTGGCGTATTATCCCAAGCCCGCACAATCTCTGTCTATAAAAGATATTCAAAAGCAAAACCCCTGATAAAAAAGTTTTGACTGAACCGTTGGTATCTATACAAAACCTTGGTGTTGATTTTGTTGCTGACAATAAAATTACTCATGCACTCCACAATATTTCTTTTTCAGTACAACAAGGTGAGATCGTAGCAATAGTAGGAGAGTCGGGTTCCGGTAAATCTATTACAGCATTATCCATTCTTCAATTGCTGGCTTCGCCGCCGGCTAAGTATAATACGGGTAAAATTATTTTTAATGATACAACCGGCAGTTCCGGCGTAGATATATTGCAGCAATCTACTGCTGCAGTTAGACAAATACGGGGTAATAAAATTTCCATGATTTTCCAGGAACCTATGACCTCGCTGAATCCTTTACTGAGTTGTGGAAAGCAAACGATGGAATCTATTCTTCTTCATCAAAAATTATCACCCCCAAAAGCAAGGGAAAAAGTAATTGATTTGTTCAGGCAGGTGAAATTATCCAATCCGGAACAATTATTTGACCGCTTTCCACATGAAATAAGTGGTGGACAAAAGCAGCGGGTTATGATTGCTATGGCAATAAGTTGTGAACCGGCATTATTGATAGCAGACGAACCCACCACCGCGCTGGATGTTACTGTTCAGCAAAGTATTTTAGTATTAATAAAGGAGTTGCGGATCCATAAAAACCTTGCTGTCGTTTTTATAACGCACGACCTGGGGTTAGTATCTCAAATAGCCGATAAAGTAATAGTGATGTACAAAGGGAGTATTGTAGAACAGGCGGATGCCGAATCTATTTTTAATAATCCGCAGCACCCTTATACGAAAGCTTTATTGAATTGCAGACCGGCACTACATTCCGGCTGCGAAAGATTGCCAGTAGTAAGTGATTTTATGGAATTAACACCAGAAGGGATTGTTATAGAGAAAAGTAGAATGAATAATTCCGCACAAAAACAAACAACGATTGTTGAAGGGGAGCAACCTCCTGTTACAAAGTTGTTAGATACAACGCCTTTATTGGAGGTTAAAAATATTTGTGTATGGTTTCCTAAGCGCAAAGGGTTATTTGCAAAGGCAGAGGAATACACAAAAGCCGTAAACGATGTAAGTTTTCATATGAACAGAGGCGAAACGCTGGGACTTGTAGGTGAATCAGGATGTGGTAAAACCACATTAGGCAGAAGCCTGTTAAGGCTAATTGAACCTACGTCAGGTGATGTGTTATTTGAAGGTGGAAGCCTGCGTTCACTATCGCCTGCGGATATGCGTAAAAAAAGAAGGGCGCTTCAAATTATTTTCCAGGATCCGTATTCTTCTCTAAACCCTCGGATTACTGTAGGTAATGCCATAAGCGAAGCTATGTTTGTGCACGACATAGGTAAGAATAATGTTCAACGACGTGAAATGGTTATGGAGATGCTTGAAAAAACAGGACTAAAACCTGAACACTATTATAATTATCCGCATGAGTTTAGTGGTGGACAAAGACAACGGGTGGGGATAGCAAGGGCACTGGTGCTTAATCCTTCTTTTATTATATGCGATGAATCTGTATCTGCATTGGATGTAAGCGTACAGGCACAGGTTTTAAACTTGCTTAACGATCTGAAAAAAGAATTTAATTTTTCCTTGCTTTTTATTTCCCACGACCTTTCGGTGGTGCGCTACATCAGTGATCGGATATTGGTGATGTTTAAAGGCGAAATAATAGAATCAGGCATAACCGAACAGATATTTAACCAACCCAAAAACGAATACACTCAACGTCTTATCATCGCATCATCCTTGTAAATGCAAAGTGTTATTTATTGGGGAAAACATTTTCTGCATATTACATATATATTTCATTACCTTTGCACGCTGTAAAAAGAGCTATTACATGAAACCTGATACCGTAAGATCAGGTTTGGGTTATACAACTATCTCCACCGTTGTGCTGTGTTAAGTTTCATGTGAACGCATAAACATAATAAAGATTCCAATGAAACTATCACAATTCCGTTTTGACCTCCCACTTAACCTTATTGCCCAGCATCCAGCTAAAAAAAGAGAAGATGCCCGTATGATGGTGGTTCATCGTGATACCGGCAATATTGAGAATAAACATTTTCGGGACATCCTGGATTATTTTGATGATAAAGATGTTTTTGTTGTTAATAACACTAAGGTATTTCCCGCACGTATGTATGGGCGTAAGGAAAAAACAGGGGCTAAAATTGAGGTGTTCCTGTTGCGTGAACTAAACCACCAGAATAAGCTTTGGGATGTTATAGTAGATCCTGCACGTAAAATAAGAGTAGGCAATAAATTATATTTTGGTGATGCAGAAGACCTGGTGGCTGAAGTGATTGATAACACCACTTCACGTGGACGTACCATCCGTTTTTTGTTTGATGGCACTGATGAAGAATTTAAGCAGGTATTAAACACTTTAGGTGAAACGCCGTTACCAAAGTATATAAAACGTAAGCCCGATGAAGAAGATAGAGAACGTTACCAGACCGTATACGCGAAACATGAAGGAGCTGTAGCCGCGCCAACCGCGGGTTTGCACTTTAGTATAGAATTGATTAAACGTCTTGAAATTAAAGGTATCCGTTTTGCTGAAGTAACATTACATACCGGGCTGGGTACGTTTCGCCCAATAGAAGTAGAAGACCTTAGTAAACATAAAATGGATGCAGAATATTATCGCATAGAAGATAAAGCCTGCGCTATTGTAAATAAGGCAAGAACAGGGGGCAACCGTATTTGCTCTGTAGGAACAACTACAATGAGGGCGCTGGAGTCTTCTTTTACTTCTGACAAATTATTAAAGCCTTCCGAAGGATGGACAAATACATTTATTCATCCTCCGTATAATTTTTCTATAGCAGATTCTTTGATAACCAATTTTCATCTGCCCAAAACAAGCCTTTTGATTATGACCTGCGCGTTTGCAGGATATGATCTTGCTATTGAAGCTTACAAAAGAGCTATAAAAGACAAGTATCGCTTTTTCAGTTACGGCGATGCGATGCTGGTAATATAATTCTGTAGATATTATAGATATTAAATGAAAAAAGGTTTGATGAATCTACTCATCAAACCTTTTTCATTATTTCATTTTGTGATATGCTTACTGCAGCAGTGCCAATTCTACTCTTCGGTTCATCGCTCTTCCTTCATCAGATGTATTTTCAGCCACCGGATCAGCAATGCCGTTAGCCGATAACATGATCTGGTTTTCTTTTACACCAAGCTCAACCATATAGCTTTTAATATCGTTTGCCCGTAACCATGATATCTTTTCGTTATACTCAATATTCCCTTTGTTATCAGCAAAGCCTGCTATGCTTATTCTTAATGTACTATCAAAAATAAGTTTATCCGCATATTGTAATATTTCATTGAACTGTTCGCTGTCAAGTGCGTGATGCGCATTGAAGTCGAAATTTACAGTGGTAAATGAAATATAGTTGTGTGTTTCTTTTATAAAACGGTGCAGCATTTTGCAATTGTTATTGCGTGTAGTAGCGTAATAAGCCTTAACGATGCTTTTAGCTACACTTGATTTAGTAATAGTAGAGACTTCTTTTTTAGCAACCACAGCTTCGCTGTTATTTGCTTTATTTAATACTTTGGCAGACCTGTATGTTGAATCTATTGCAGGTAACTCATCTTTGCTGATGTAATCGCTGTTTAACATCTTTACCTCTGACGCAATTATATTTCCATCAGTATGGTTTACAAAAAGTCGGTTAATCTGGAAGGATAAAAGGATAATACTGGTAATGATAAGTAAAGTTTTCATACAATGTTTTTAAGGTTGTTATTAATCGTATTATCCCGCTAAGGGTAAGTAAAAGTACCTGTGATATCAGAAAAACCCGCATATTCACGAGGAAATTTACGATGCGGCTACGTTATTTATCATGTAGCAACTATTGTACTAAAAATACAGGTCTTTAGTTGATGTATGCTAACGGTAATGCGTACAGTGAGTGGGAATACTTATATCTTTTCAACTTTTATTACTGCATCCAGATTGATGTTTCCATATATATGCGGGAACGTGTCTTCTATAGCATTTGACCAATCGTAGATTAGTTGACTGGTAAGTTTATCGGTATCTATACGTAGTTTTACGAGGTCGGATTTGTTTGAAAAATAACGGGTCAATACACCAGGTATTTGCCTTTCTTCACTACAATGAATAAAGCCTTCTTCTTTTAGAGCCAGAGATTCATAATAACCTTTTTGTTTTGCGGTTTCCCACTCGTGTGCAGTAGTAAGGTGATATATTAAAGACATGGCAATCGTTTTAAAAACAATTACAATATACGGGATATGCGTTGTTCTAAAAACATCATATCTGCAAGCACAAAAGCGGTCACAGCTTCTAATACAACAGGAACTCTTAACGCTATACAAAGATCGTGTCTGCCCTTAACTGAAAAATCTTCTATAGCTCCTGTTTCCCAGTTTAATGTCTGCTGCACCTTAGGCGTAGACGAAGTTGGTTTTATGGCGATACGAAAAATCAGTTCATTACCATTGCTTATACCGCCTACTATACCGCCTGCATGATTAGTAGCAGTTTTGCCGTTCATATCTTCTATTGCGTCGTTGTGATCGCTGCCAAACATTTTGGCCGCCGCAAACCCTGTTCCGAATTCAATTCCACGCACAGCGGGTATTGCAAATACTGCATGGCTCAGCAATGATTCCGCTGAATCAAAAAATGGTTCTCCCAAACCTACAGGTAGTCCATTGGCTTTGCATTCCACAATACCGCCAATACTATCCTTTGCATCAATAGCATTTTGTAATCCTTTTTCAAGATCAGCCTCACCGCCAATTTCAAGTATAGAAGCGGCTACGTGTACACCTGCATGTGCTAATAATTTTTTGGCGATTACTCCCGCTGCAACAAGCGCAACTGTAAGCCGCCCACTAAAATGTCCACCACCTCTGAAATCTTCATGCCCCCCAAATTTTTTCTGTGCCACAAAATCTGCGTGCCCGGGTCGGGGAACGGCGCGTTGTTTTTGATAATCGCCCGACCTGGTGTTGTTATTTTCAAATAGAATGGTGATAGGTGCTCCTGTAGTGGTATCGTTAAAGATCCCGCTTTTAAAAATGGGCAGATCACTTTCCTGGCGTGGCGTAGTCCCTTTTTGCGTACCGCCTTTTCTTCTTTCAATATCAATTAGAAAATCGTCAACTTTTAATGGAAGTCCTGCCGGACATCCATCAATATTTACACCAACACTTTCTCCATGCGATTCGCCAAAAATGTGTACACGAAATATTCTGCCAAAAGAGTTCATAAACTATATAGTTAATAGCAGCAATTATTAATGAGTAATACCTGCCGTTGATATTGTTTTTATTTTTCCTCCGAGCTTTTGAATGTGTTCATAAAAATCCGGATAGGATTTATTGATGGCTTCCGCATCCTCGATAGTTGTTTCTCCCGATGCTTTTAATGCCGCTACCGCACATGCCATAGCAATGCGATGATCGTGACGGGAATGTACAAGCGCTCCGCGAATTTCCCCTCCACCTGATACTTCCATGATATCTCCATCCAGATTTATCCTCAGTCCCATTTTTGCAAATTCTTCCTGCAACGTGAGCCCACGGTTGCTTTCTTTATGCGCTAAACGGCTTACTCCTTTTATAACAGTAATGCCTTTACAATAAGCCGCCAGCGCAACAAGTGGTGGAAACAGGTCAGGACAGTCTGTAGCGTCAAAAGAAAATGCTTTTAATGCTGCTGGAGATAATTTGATCATATTATCATTGATCTCTACTGCGGCGCCTGCATCTTTTAAGGCTTCTATTATTTTTTTATCAGCCTGCGTTGACTGAACGTCCAGTCCGTTCACCTGGATATTTCCCGCAATGGCTCCGGCTACTAAAAGAAAAGCTCCGCCGCTCCAATCTCCTTCAACTGTATACACTATTTGATCTGCCATTACACGTGCAGGAGAATTGTCAAAATAGAAAGCTTTGTATTGATAATTAACCGGCACTTTTAATCCATAAGATTGCATCACCTTTAACGTAAGATCAATATAGGGGGTGCTTTTAAGATTGTTTACTTTAATAGTTACGTCAGATGCATTAGCTGCGGAATAAGCAATCAGCAAACCTGTTAAAAATTGTGAGCTGAGCGAACCATCTATCTCGATGTTGCCAGGCTTTAAAGGCCCGGTTACGGTAATGGGTAAACGTCCTTTGTTGGATTGTATAGTAACGCCTAATTCAGGAAGCACTTCATCAAAAAAATCCATCGGTCTGGTTAACAAACTGCCTTCGCCATTAATGGTTACCGCCTTTTTGCTCAATGAAATAACGGGGGCGAACATGCGCATACCGAGGCCGCTTTCTCCACAATTCACTGCCAATTTTTCTCCTGAAGAAAGCAGGGTAGAACCGGTGCTATCTATTTCAATAGCATCATCGGATTGTTTATTTATAACTGCGCCCAAAGCTTCAATTACACTCAAAGCCGCTTTATCGTCATTAGAATGGCCGGCATTAAGAACAGTAACTTTTGTTTGAGATACCAATGCTGCTGCGCAAGCTCTTTGCATAGAGCTTTTTGATGCCGGCGCCTGTATAATACCAGATAATGAGGAAGGAGTGATAGTCGCAATCATGATTATAACGCGGTTATTATTTTTTCTAACTCAGTTAAAGGAATAGTTTGAACAATGCCTTTGCCAATCTTTTCGAGTAGTATATAATTCATTTCTTTTTTCTCTCTTTTCTTATCCATCTTCAATACTTCCAGTGCTTTCTTTTTATCGAATTCAGCATAGGTAGGAAGTCCGTATTTTTCTAACAATGCCACTACTTTTTCTGTATCCTTAAACTTTTTCAATTTTTCAGAAATATGACTCGCATAGGTCATGCCGATAGAAATAGCCTGCCCATGTGATAATTCATATTGATTTTCTAACGCATGCCCGAGTGTATGACCAAAGTTCAACAACCGGCGATCGCCTTTTTCAAACTCATCTTTTTGCACCACTTTTATTTTGATCAAAGCGTTGCGTTGTATTAATGAGGACATCAACGTTTTCTTTTGCTGGTATTTTTTTAATGATGAAGACTGTAGCTCTGCAAACATGGAGGCATTTTTAATGCAGGCATGTTTAATAATTTCAGCGAATCCGTTTTCCCATTCTGATTGCGGAAGCGTATTTAAAAAAACAAGGTCGTGCAGTATAAAAGAAGGTTGACGTATTATGCCTACCATGTTTTTATAAAGTCCTACATCGATCCCATTTTTACCACCTATGCTGGCGTCTACCATTGCCAATACAGAGGTTGGCAAAAAACCAAAACGAATACCCCGCATATAAACCGAAGCAACATAACCCGTGATATCTGTTATTACTCCGCCACCAATACCAATCAGCGTTGTTTTTCTGTCTGCCTGCATTGCTATCATCTGCTCAATTACAGCATCAACTGTTGCCTGCACTTTAAATTCTTCCCCAGGCTTTAAGACAATGGTATTCCAGCCTTTAAACTTTTTATTATGCCCATTGAAAACATTTTCATCTGTAATAATAATGGCTGCTTTGGGATCAACAATTTGTTTAAGTGTTGAAAACCCGGATGCGAAATGATATTGAGTAGAAGCGTTGCTGAATCTATATGTTACGGGATCCATTAATAGCTCTTATAATTAATTATTAAATCCTGATGTATTTTATCGTGAAAAGTGAGACGATAGACGTGAGCAATTGTTATTTATCGTTTCACGTATATCGTCTCTCTTGTCGTCTCACCTTTGTCGTTTGACTTCTCACGTTATCTGAGTTACCATTTTATTAAAAGCAGCCAATTCTTCATCAACCGATTTTGTTTTATGGTATTCCTCCTGCCTGCTAATATAATCTGCTGCTTTATCTATGGTAGATGGGCTTACGGAGTAAGCTGAATAATCATTCTCCCATTCAACCGGTTGTTGCAAAAACTTATTATCATTCAACCAGTTGCTCATTTCCATTCTTGTATCTTTTATTACTTCAGCAACAGTTTGTGTAGGCATCAGTTTAAAAAGACAATGCACATGATCTTCCACGCCATTCACTATAATCAATTGCATGCCTTTGTTAGCAGCATATTGTTTTATATAGGGAAACAATACCTTTCTTGCTATGGCAGTGAGTATTTTATTGCGAGCTGATGTACACCAGATCGCATGTATATAAATGAAAGTATGCGTTCCTGCCTGCATACCGGCTTAGGAGTTCATAATCTGGTTCTGATGATTAATAGACTCCATGTGAACCGCATCGAAATATTTAGTGATGAACTCTTTGCTTAACCCGAGTTTTTCGCCTCTGTTAAAAGCCCTTTCCAATATCTCGTTCCAGCGTGATGTTTGAAGAATAGTGATATTGTTTTCTTTTTTATACAAACCTATTTTTTCAGCCAGTTTCATACGCTGTCCAAGTATCTGCATCATTTCGTCATCCAGGTGATTGATCTGTTGACGTAATTTTTCAAGCGCTATATGAAAAGCTTCAGAGTTTACATCTTCTTTTCTCCATACAATTGCATCCAGCATTTCAGCAAGCTTTTCAGGAGTTATCTGCTGCTTGGCATCGCTCCATGCATTATCAGGATCAATATGGCTTTCAATCATTAATCCATCATAATCAAGGTCAATAGCTTTTTGGGCTACTTCCATTAATATATCTCTGCGACCGCATATGTGTGAAGGATCGTTGATCATTAATAATTCGGGATTGCGGCGTTTCATTTCAATAGCTAAATGCCACAT
>JBGALP010000199.1:0-9325 GCA_044223805.1 Agriterribacter sp. | reverse complement strand
GGTGCTGACTGGCTAAAAAATTTTGTAGCGTGTTCAAAACTTTTGAATGAAGAGTTGGCGGGAAATGCAAAACTCAAATACATTATAGTAAATGATGGATCGTATAATACAGACCTGGATAAAGAAGTTATGCGTTTGTGTGTTCAGATGGACAATCTTTCTTACGTAACCTATAAGAAAAATGCCGGCAAGGGGCATGCATTACGCGAAGGGGTGAAAGCATCAGGATGCCAATATACAATTACTATGGATATTGATTTTCCGTATGCCAATAAAGATGTTACTAATATTATTTCACTGTTGCTGCAGGGCTTTGATGTGGTAACCGGTAAACGTGATGCTATGTATTTCAATAATCTTCCTTTTGAACGCAAGATTATTTCGAAAACATTTATTTTAATGAACAGGTTGTTTTTTAAGCTTCCGGTATACGATACGCAAGCTGGTATAAAGGGCTTTAGTGAAAAAGGGAAAACTGTTTTTTTGCAAACAACCATCAGTCGTTTTTTGGCAGATACAGAATTTATTATGAGGGCATATCAACAAGGGCTTTCACTCGAAGTGATCCCTATCCATCTCAGGCGTGGCATAGAATTTTCCAACTTCGGATCTAATACTATTATCACCGAATTAAAAAATTTTTTAAAGCTTGTAAAATTGAGTAGACAAAAAGCAAACTGATAACTTTTTGTTTTAGTATTACAGCCAATTTCAATTAATGCAGGCAACCACTAAATATGTACTGTCGGGAAGTATTTTGTATAACAAAAAATTAGCGGCAGCCCTATGGTTCGGGCTGTCTTTTTTAGCTGTACTATTTACCGTAAAAAGAGGAGGGCTTAATAATTTTGAAGTATACCGGCATGTATACTTTCACGTAATTGAAAAAGTAAACCTTTACCTTGAATATCCAGGCGAATACGGCGACGTAAATTTATATGGACCCACATTTAGTTTAATAATTGCTCCTTTTGCTTTTTTATCCGTAAAGATAGGCGCCATTTGCTGGGTAATGTGTAACGTCGCCTTTTTGTATTTTGCCATATATAAGCTGCCATTTGATGTAAAATATAAAACGGTGCTGGTAATATTGTGTTCGCATGAAATGATGAATACCAGTTCGTGGCTACAAAGTAATGCCCTGGTATGCGGCTGTCTTTTATTAGCTTTTACTTATACAGTACAAAAAAAAGAGCCTTACGCCTTATTTTTTATAATGCTGCCCACTTTCATAAAGCTCTATGGTATAGTGGGGCTTGCATTTATTTTTTTTAGCGATAAACCTTTTCGTTTTATTATCTGGATGTTTATATGGGCCGCGTTTTTTTTCTTTCTCCCATTGATCATCACCGATTTTTCTTTTCTCATACAATCCTATTACGATTGGTATGATGGATTGCAAATTAAAGCGGCTAAAAATATCCGTTTGGATACACATTATTATTTCCAGGATATTTCAATGATGGGATTAATAAGAAGAATTGTATATCCAAACCTGAATGATACAATTGTTTTGGTTGTTGGTGCCGTTGCAATGGTAAGCCAGTTTGTATATTACCGTTTTTTTTCTCATCCTGCATATCGTTTGTATCTGCTGGCATCTGTTTTACTATTTACCGTTATTTTCAGTACAGGCTCCGAATCACCCACCTATATTATTGCCTTGCCCGGCATATGCATCTGGTATCTATTGCAGCCTCAATCAAAAATGGTATTGTGGTTTTTTGTTTTTTGCCTTGTGCTTACCACATTTTCCTATTCTGATATTTTTACACCATGGGTAAGAGAACATGTAGTAAAGCGTTATTCGCTGAAAGCTTTGCCGTCGTGCATGGTATGGATAATTATTTTTGTTCACATTCATAGCAAACAGTTTTTGGAAGCCAGGCAATTAAACGCCGGAAACAAAAATTAATCGCCAATTCTTTTTTTTGCCATAACCGTTTTTAATTTTCAAGCATGAAGCCTGATCGCTGTATATTGTTAAGTTTTGATGTGGAAGAGTTTGATCTGCCCTTGGAATATCATCAGGTAATTGATGATGAGCAGCAGATGAAGATAGGATTTGATGGCTTACAGAATATTATGCCTTTGCTTACCAGGAATGATATTTGCACTACACTTTTTACCACCGCTTTTTTCGCTGAGCGTTTTCCTGATACGCTGAAGCAACTTGCCACACAACACGAAATAGGTTCACATACCTATTATCACACAAAATTCGAGGAGAAAGATCTGCTTAATTCAAAATTGAAACTGCAGGAAATTACAAACAAAGCCATAACCGGATTAAGAATGCCAAGAATGAAAGTTGTGCGAAGTGAAGCGGTTATTTCATCAGGCTATGCCTACAATTCATCCATTAATCCCTGCTGGATACCAGGACGGTATGATAACCGCCATATTTCCAGAACTATTTATAATGATAACGGTATAGCACAGGTGCCCACATCTGTTACGCCTAACCTCAGAATTCCCTTATTCTGGCTGGCATTTAAGAACATGCCTTACAAAACATATTTGCGGCTTGCACTTAAAACCTTAAAAAACGATGGTTATCTCTGCCTGTATTTTCATCCCTGGGAGTTTACAGAAATAAGGCATTACAATTTACCGGTTTATATCAGGAAAGCTAATCCCGTTTACTTGTTATCAAAACTTACAAGGCTTGTAAATGAGCTTTCTAATGAAGCCCGGTTTATTACCATGCAGGAGTTTGTTGCTGCTCACCCTGTTGTATGATGTTTCTATAGAACAATGTTTTGATCCTGCAAAGGTTTTCATATCATCAATTAAAAACTCCTATTTGTTTTGGGACGTATTAGGCAGATTGCCTATTTTTAAAAATATAAAAACTTATATGAAAATACCTGTTTCTGTACTCTTTGCCCTTTTGCTCTTTACCCGGTCTTCAGCTCAGGATAACTATTGGCAACAGCATTTGAGGTACGATATCAAAGCTGAGCTGAACGATAAAGAAAAATCGGTTAGCGGGTTTGAAAAAATCGTGTATAAAAATAATTCTCCTTCCACACTTGACTTTATATGGTTTCATATTTGGCCCAACGCGTATAAAAATGAAACTACAGCGTTATTACAGCAATTAAAGAACGACAAGGAACGTGTAAAAAAAATGGAAAGTTATGGCGTTGGATTTATAGACAGCCTGAATTTTGCTATAAATGATGAGCCTGCAAAAACAGAAGCGCATCCCAATCCTCAATATATAGATGTTATAAAGCTGGTATTAAACAAACCATTACAGCCCGGCGACTCAATAACTATTTCAACACCGTTTAAAGTAATGTTGCCGCCTTATTTTTCAAGGTCTGGTTATGCTGATGATGAGTTTATGATTTGCCAGTGGTATCCTAAACCGGCAGTATTTGATAAAAATGGCTGGCATGAATTTCCATATCTTGATATGGGGGAGTTTTATAGCGAGTATGCTGATTATAATGTAAACATTACCACAGCCTCAGACTATGTGCTGGGCGCTACGGGACTGTTGCAAAACCAGGATGAGTTAGCTGCATACAAAGACATTGGTAAAAAAAATAGTGCTGAAAGGAGTCGTAAACCCGTCATGTACAAACCGCTTAATAAGAATGAGAAAAAAACATTACGCTATAATGCTGAACAAGTACCTGATTTTGCATGGTTTGCTAAAAAGGATTTTGTTATTCAGTACGATACCGTGCAATTACCAGGGGGAAAAGTAATTGATGCGTTTTCATATTATCATAATAAAAAGGGAACTATATGGAACAATAGCATAGATTATATAAAGAGCGGTGTAAGTAAATACGATGAATGGGTAGGGGAGTACATATATCCTGTAGTGCAGGTTGTAGAAGGACCCAAAAACAATTCGAGTGGTGGAATGGAATATCCTATGATCACTTTAATTACCAGCCCCGATGCAAAAGGCGAGGTGTTAGACGCGGTTATTGCTCATGAAATAGGACATAACTGGTTTATGAGTATGCTGGGCAGTAACGAAAGAATGCATACGTGGATGGATGAAGGCTTGAATTCATACCTGCAATTCAGGTATGAAGCTGACAGATACCGGACCAATCAGATTTTTGGCGACGCTATACCAAAAGATGTAAAAAAATTATCGCTCGATGATTTTCAGAGAACGATTTACGACGTAATCGGCAAAAATATTCCTATGCCATCCGCAATGGAAACACCGGCAGATAAATTTCCTGATAGTCACGAATACGGGCTTACATCTTATGTAAAAACCGCGCTTTGGATGTATCTGCTGGAATCTGCAGTGGGCTGGGATAAAACAGAGGCAGCGCTTCATAACTATTACAACAAATGGAAAAACAAACACCCCCAACCGGAAGATATGCAAGCTGCATTTGAAGAGGCACTGGGAGCTAAGTTGGATAAGTTTTTTGAGCTTACCAGGAAAGAAGGAAAGTTTGAATAACTGAGAAATTTCTTCACAAATATTGATTAAAAGCTTCAGGCGCAACTTTTAATTTTTTCTTAGAAATAGTCCATTGTTGCCAACAGCATAAATGGCTTGTTGTGTCCCGATAATTTTTACAATGGGTTCGTTGGTTTCTTCATACACAACAGCCCAGTTTAAACCTCCATTTTCAGTTTTAAAAATTTTGCCTTCGTAGGTAGTATAATACCCGGTATTTTCATCAATAAAATAAACGCTTAATGGGGTAAACGAAAGATCCGCCTTTTTGACCCAATTCTTTCCACCATCCGTTGTTTTAAACCATTCTTTGGTCACGTCAGCATAATAGCCGGTATTGCCGTTAATAAAATACATGGCGGTAATTTCTGAATTGGTATGTAAAATCGATTTCCATGTTTCTCCTCCATCTTCTGTTTTGTGCATTTCTCCTGCTGAAACGCCATCGTATGTTATACCACCACTTATATAACCCACATTACTGGATGTAATTTGCAGATGACTTAAATATTCAGCCTGGTCGTATTTCACAGCCCAGTTATTACCACCATCGGTGGTTTTTAAAACAACATTTCCTTTAACCAGCAAACCTACCTGGGTATTATAAAAATGAATCCCAAATATATAATTTGAATAATCAGAAAGGTCAGCACATTCACTAAAGTGTTCTCCGGCGTCAGTAGTTTTATAAATACCAATTCTGGCAGTATAAAAATCCTGTGCATCCAGCATATACGCGCTCATAAAGGAGTGGTTAATACCAACATCCAATTTCTGCCAGGTTTTTCCACCATCATCAGTTTTGGCTAGATATCCAAAACTGCCACTTATAATACCCTGGTTTTTATTGATGAATGATACATCAGTTAAGGTTTCTGTTGTGTTGGTGTTTAATCGTTCAAACTTTGGAGATTGAGTGCCGTTATCTTTATGGCAGCCTATAAAAATAAGCAGCAAATACAGAGGGATTAACTTTTTTATCATACAACTTACCTATTAATAATCAGCAGACGTCAACCTGCTTTTGGAGGTTGACTGTTGTTTTGCTGGTAACGTTGCATACTTTTTTGCAAATGGAGTCTTGCTTCAACAGAGCTACTGTTTCTTTTCAACATTATTAATATATAGGGTACGCACCGGGAAAGGAATATTAATACCTTCTTCATTATAACGTTTCTGTAAACGTTTTATAAACTCATGTTTTACTTTGTGCTGGCTGGCGAACTCATTTACTTTTATAAAAGCTTTAAGGTCAATACTGCTGGCTCCAAATTGCTGAAAACGGATAAAAGGATCAAAATTGGGAACGCACTCTTCCAGGTCTTCCTGGATGTTTTTGATTACCTCAATGGTTACACGCTCCACTTTTTCAAGGTCGCTGCTATAGTCTACACCTATCAATACATCAAATACAAATTCTTTATCAGGATAATAAAAATTAGATACAATAAGACCCGCGAGTTTTGAATTTGGAACGATAAATATATTGTTGGTCCCTACTCTTACCGTAGTGTATCGCCAGCTTATATCTTCTACAATTCCTTCCTGTCCTGAATCAAGCCGTACATAATCGCCCGGGTTAATTTTTTTTGTTGAAATGATTTGTATGCCCGCGAATAAATTTGATAAGGTATCCTGCAAAGCCAACGCTACAGCCAAACCACCCACACCTAAGGCCGTAAGTATAGGGCCGATCTGCAGACCAAGTGACTGCAGAATAACCAATAACCCGATGCAATAAATAATTACTTTAATAATATTGCCTACAATAGAAGATGAAGCGGATACCTTTTCGCTATCTTTTCCTTTTATCATGGCTAAACCTGCAAATACTTTAGCCAATATCCACGTAACTGAAAAGATGTAAAATATAAGCAACCCGTTTTCCAGCCAATGATGATATTTTTCCTGCATCTGCACTTCTCTCCAACCAAGGAACACACCCAATGCTATAAACCAGGGTATTATCCATTTGGCTATGCTGCTTACTATAAGATCATCGCCAGCCCATTTGCTTCTGTCAGCAATTTTTTGAAACCATGGTATTAGCAATTTGTAAATAATTAATCCGGCAATAATGCCACATCCTGTGTAAATAGAAAACTGTAAAAATTCGTTCCAGGTCATATTTAAATTGTTTAAACACTGGTAATATATTATTTACCAGCTCTGTTGCTGCTATGCTATTTTACCGCTTGCTGTTCAAGATTATTCCTGCTCATTCGCTGCGCTATTATGCTTGCAAATATCAGTTGTAAAGCATGATATAACATTAATGGCAACAAAATCACACTTACTGAAGCGGAAGCAGGAAATAATACTTTCGACATGACAGTACCGTGTACCAGCGATTTTTTTGAACCACAAAATAAAACAGTTATAGTATCACCCGGTCTAAACCGTAAGCCCTTGCTGATTAAACGCACAAGGAAAAATATGGCAAAGAATAAAATGATTAACCCGGCGAGTAGCTCTATCAACCGCATGATGCCGAAACCACTAAAAGCGTGATTATAAAAAGAATGGCAAAACGAAGTATATATAATCAGCACGATAACACTCTGATCGAAGTACCTCAATTGTTGTTTGTATTTTTCAGCATATTTCCCCCAATATTTATGTAATAGTAACCCAAGTATAACCGGAGTCAATACCTGCAATACAAGTTTTAAAATAATATCAGCAGCACTAAAGTCATTATTATTGTTTGATGTGAGATAGGGCATCATCCAAACAGGCGTAATAAAAACACCTAACAGTGTTGAAATACTTGCGTTAAAAATGGCTGAAGGAATATTGCCACCAGCTATAGATACCATTACTACCGACGAGGAAACCGTAGAAGGCAAAACACACAAATAAAAAATTCCGACCCACAGCAAATCTTGCCCATCTGAAAAAAATGATTTAATGGACAAAGCAACTAAAGGAAATATAAGAAATGTGGTAAGCTGTATTATTAAATGCATTTGCCAATTGGCTAAGGCTTCTGCCAGCCGCTGCATATTAAGCTTTAATCCATAAAAAAAGAAAATAAGAGACATTCCATAAGTGCCTGTTTTTTCTAATGAAACTGGCTTTGTAGCAATGCCTGGTTGCGGGAAAAAATAAGCAATGATTATTGCTGAAATAATCGCCATTAAAAAACCATCAATACCCATCGTTTTAAGAGTGATCCTGCGTTTTGGCGCTGATTGCATATTCATTCAGCAAATATCAGTGTAGCACATAATAAATCCTTGGATTATTATGCTAAATAATCCAAGGATAAATATTTTCCCCCTAAAAAAATTAGGATTTATTTCTACCTGCCAGTAAAACTATTACACCTGCCGCTACAGCAATACCTCCGGCATACATAGGCCAGCTCACATTTTTTTTCTCCTTTGTATTTAATTCTATCGGGCCTGCATCAATCAGTTTTTTCTCTTTTGTAAAACTAAATCCCCTGAAAATGAGCATGGCAATACCAATTACAATCAATATAATTCCCAAAGTTTTCATAACTGAAATTTAAGTCGGTTTTAAAGCTATATTAAAATCAAAATACCTGCCAACAAAAAATAGGAGAGAAAGAGATATTAGTGTGGAAAATTTATCTCGCTATTATGGTATAACGGAGTTACTGCGAATAGATGTAGGTAGTGATGAGCCAATGCCATATAGCAGTACTAAAGAAGGAAAGCAGAATGCCAACGCCGATAACGAGGTTGCAAAGTTTTGGATTAAGTTTATACTGAGTTGCTATAATACCTGAAGTAAGAAAAGGCGGCATTGCAGACTCGAAAACAGTGATGTTTGCTATATTGTTTTTTATTCCTGATATCATAACAACTGTAAACATCAGTGCAGGTGCGAGTATCAACTTAAAAATAAGCGCGAAGCTCAAATGCGATAATTCATTTCTCCAACCATCAAATTTTATTTGCAGGCCTATAGAAAATAACGCCAGCGGCCCAATAGTAGCAGCCAGCTTATCAAATACTTCGTTGAGAGGAGAGAGGTTGATAAATGAAGGCAATATGAGCGAAGCGATGCAGGCTACAAAAGGAGGAAAGCTTAATACTTTTTTTATAATATTGATGGCAGAGGTTTGCTCATTTCCTGAAGCTCTTATTGCTACTATAATTCCTGCTGTTGAAAGCAGCATAAAAGTTACCTGGTCGGCTATAACACCTATGCTCAGGTGCTGCGCGCCAAAATAAGCGATGATGAGTGGAAAGCCTACAAATGATGTATTGCACAAACCTGTAGTAAGTCTCAGCACGGCTTTGGTATGATTATCCAGTCTGCGGGCGGAAGCGTATATGCTCACCGCTATCCAGGAGCAAAGCCATATCATCACAGGCATTAGCGCAGGCAGTAGTAAATCTTTAGTCCAATGTATGTGTGGGAGATATTTAAAAGAAACCGCAGGCAGTGCAAGATGTATGATCCATGCGTTAACGCCTTTGTAGGCATCAGCAGAAAGCGAAGAAAACCGTTGCAGAAGATACCCTGCCAGTATACATACTCCAATCAATACGAAATTTGCCATGCATTGTAGGACCGGCATTAATTACCCGCCATCTCAACAAAAATATATTATTCTTTCATTTTGCCTGATTTTTTCAGATAGCGCACGAGCAGGTACAAACAAAGTAAAATGCTAATAATAATAATGATCAGCCGCAGGCGAAGTTGCCCGTTATTACTGGTAAGCACCGGATATTGAATGAGTAATATTAAAGTGATACCGGAAAGCCAAACAAACTGTGTGTTATATTCTTTCAATATCCAACGACGCCAGTTAAACTGCATACTGCTTAAGGTTTTGCCTATGCCCGAAAGTTTAGGTAGCCAGCGGTTTACCTGGGTACAATACACATCGAACTCCGT
>JBGALP010000198.1:0-9340 GCA_044223805.1 Agriterribacter sp. | reverse complement strand
AAAGCAAACGGGATGGTTGGTTATAAGTGATAAAGGTAGGCGTAGCCGCAATACTGCGTGCTATTCCTATACTATCACTATAACGAACTAAACAAATTTTAAAATTTAAAACATACAGCCATGCGGGTTCTTGTAATGAAATAGTAAAACAGTCATCTTATTAAACAATGATTTTACTATTCATATTTAAACAAATAAAATGGACAATTTATATACCCAGAAAATTATCAATGCCAATAATGTATTTGATAGACGTTTCCTGGATACCAAAACGCTATACTTGTATTGTTTCAACAATTTGCCAAGTTTGAATTTTATAGACAATGTGGATGGAGAAAAGGCATTCAAGATTTTTTGTGAAAAATATGCTTCGCTTATCAGCAATACACACACGTATCGCTGGTATAAAACCAAAAAGAAGGCATACCAGTTTGATAAAACGGTGTTGATATTAAACAATAACTGTTTACTGGAATTTGATTATGACTATTGCGAAATAATGCACGATGGAAAACAGGATGAGTTTATAGAGGATATAACAGCGTTGGTATATCAGTTTAAAGAAAGGCAAAAAAAGGAACCACAGGAAATCAACCTGATTGTGCAGAGCTATGGATGCCTTGAATTAAAAGCAATGGAAATTAAAAGAACAAAGTTGAACCTGAATCTATTTTATGAAGATGATTTTAAGGAAGTAGACGCGGTAATTCAAAAAAGATTGAGGCAGAAAAAAGACAAGGGCATTGTATTGTTGCATGGATTACCTGGCACAGGAAAAACAACTTACCTGCGCTACCTGGTTGGGAAAATAAAAAAAAGGGTATTGTTCCTGTCGCCTTCGGTAGCAGGCAATCTTATGAATCCGGATTTTATTGAACTATTGATTGATAACCCGGATTCGGTATTGATTATAGAAGATGCGGAGAATATTATTATGGACAGGAAGTATAGCAGCAGTTCATCTGTATCAAACCTGTTGAATATATCTGATGGATTACTGGCTGATTTTTTAAACGTGCAATTGATATGCACTTTCAATAGTTCGCTTGCAATGATTGATAATGCGTTACTACGCAAAGGAAGGTTGATTGCAAAATACGAGTTTGGAAAGTTAGGAATTGAAAAATCTCAACGGCTTTCTGATCACTTTGGGTTTAATACAAACATTGATAAACCAATGACCATCGCTGAAATTGCTAACCCGCACGAAAAGCAATATGAGGCAAAGCAGGTGCAGGTTATTGGATTCAGGCGTGAAAGCACATTGCTGAATTAAGTTCTTTGTATATAGTTTTAGGAAACTGGATTGTAAGCATCGTACATTAATCTTACTTTTCTTTTTATACGGCGCACAAAGTCGCTTGGCGAAAGGATTTTTAATCCTTCTCCGAACCCTATGAGCTCACGCTCTAATTCAAAGTTGGGTATAACATCAATACTGAATGTAATACCCAGCTTTGTTTCTTCAACTACGCGTTGCGATGGATGAATAGGTTTTGTTTTGATGTATGGCGCCTGGTGATGGTCGGCTATGAAAACGATGTGCGTAGGCTGGTCAGCAACATTGCGCGTCACGCCTATAATATCGCCAAAGTATGATAACGGATCGAATTGTTTGTGCAGGCGATAGGTTTCAGCCGGCAAAGATGTGATATCCTTTATACGGTCAAGAGCGAAAGTGCAGATTTCTTTTCCCTGCTTTTTCATACCGAGTATAAACCAGCGGTTGCGGTATTCTTTAAGCAGGTAGGGAGAGAAAATAATATCATTCGCCTGTCGCGCTTTAAAAGATTGGTAAGTAAGCTGAACTGTAGTTTGGGAAATAATGGCTTTGTATAAAACGTCCAGCCATTCAATACCGGCAAGCAGTTCGTTCTTTTCAAAATCAATAACAGATGATTGATGATGCTGTTCGCTGTATATTTTGTCTTCCAGTTTGTTGACCATTTCATTCACCTCGTTAAAGTGACTGAACCCTTTGAACTGGCGCAGCAGGTGCGATACTTCCTGTAGAATGTTGAGGTCTTGTGAAGTGAGCGGAATATTGGTGATACTATAATCCGGTTCTTCGTAACTGTAATATTTTTTATCGGTTACAATAATCGGGGCGTTATAGCCCAACTTGTCGCTGCGCATAGCATTCAGATCCAGCCGGATGGTGCGCATACTAACGCCTTTATCAATGCCTTCGTATTCGTATAGGGCATCGTTACAAGCGTCAATCAGGTTTTCAATCGTCCATTTACGTCGACGGTTTTGTAAGCATTTGTCAATAGTGCGGTAGCGTATAAGTGCGTTGCGATTAACAGGCAGATCCAGTCGGATGGTGCGAAGGCTAACGTCTTTGTCAATGCCTTCGTATTCATACAAGGCATCGTTGCAGGCATCAATCAGGTTTTCAATCGTCCATTTACGGCGGCGGTTTTGTAAGCATTTGTCAATGGTGCGATAGCGGATCAATGCATTACGGTTAACAGGCATGAAAATTTTTTGTAAAAATCAGGAAATAATTTTTACTGTGCAAATAGATTGCACAGTTGGGTTGCAGGTTTGTATTGTTAAACGAAAACAGTTCTTTTTTTAAACACTCTTTAGCATAAAAGGAAGTGCTGCGGAAAAAGTTTACGGAGCCGCGGAGTGACCGGAATATGCCGTTTAAGCCATGCGTTTAAATGGATACAGTTTGCAGAAGCACCGAAATGAAATTCAAAGTAGGGAAGCGCATTTACAGCCGGTCTGTTGCAAAAGCAAAATATGGGTTCGAATCCCATAAGAGTGACAACTAAAAATATTGATATGAAAGTGTATTGTAAAACATGCGGAATTGCTTTAACCCAGGATATTTCATTATATCGAGGAGAATCTTTTGGGTTGGAAGATGGGCAAGATTACATTCAGCCTGGAGTTTATACTGTGGGCGATGGAGAATATTTCTCTGCGTCCGAAGATTGTATCATTATTAATAAATCTGACTTCGTGAATGTTGAAGATCATCCGGATGGGTCGAGATTAAATGGTTGCTGCGGCTTTGCTGGTTGTGATGGTCCAAATAAAGTATGCATTAATGGCCATGAGGTAGCAACTGAAAAATCGGATTGCTGGATGCCCAATGCTGTGATTTTTGAAAAAATGAAAACTTTTTTAAAATAATTTTTTACTGTGCAAAAAGGTTGCACAGTTGAGTTGGAGGTTTGTATTATTAAATAAATACACCGTGAAACTTTGTGTCTTTGTGCCTTCGTGGTTCAAAAAAGTTCTTTAAAATATTAGCCAGACAGTGTCTGGCAAAAAGCTTGCTTAACGGCAAGATGGGAACAGGCATGTTAGCAGTAAACCAGATGCGTGTTTTACAAGCACCATAGTGCAGCAGTAGTAACCGGCTGTATGCTGTTGCGCCAATATGTATTTCCCACCATCGCTCTGTGGTTCAAGGGTTCGACTCCCTTTCCGTTTCAGGTGGATAGCTCAGCGGTTAGAGCAACAGACAATTGCGGGTTCGACTCCCGCTCCCGTCGAAAGACGGGATGGCGGAACTGGTAAACGCAAAGCACTGAGGATGCTTGATTAAGAAGTACGCCGCTTCTCAAAAAATGGCGATGGCAATTAAAGTCTTTCCGTTTGCCTGCAAAATGTATATGTGCATTATTGCAGCCGGAATACTGCCAGCGCATAGAGATATTGAAATGAGGTAACGATACACTTTTTTCAGCGGCCGTGTTATTCTTAGAATAATGCAAAAATGATAAAACTGTATTGCTGAAGCAGATCAACCTTTATACCCGCGGTACAAGGTGGTAAACGGTTAAGACTTTAATATTTAAAAATGATTAAACACTATAGAGATGAAACGAAGCTTGCTGATTTCAGAAAACGAAGGATGCATGTGCGAAGTTCCATCAGGCAAAAATTAAAATAAAAATTACACTGATGAAAAAGGTAAAAGTAAACGCTTATCAGCGTGGATTGGTTTTTAAAGATGAAGTATACCAGCGTATGCTTACTGAGGGAAGTTATTGGTTTTGGGGTAATGAAACAGTAAAGCTGTATGATATAACCAAACCATTTAATGCACCAGTTGAATTAAATATACTATTGCAGGATGTTGCATTAGCTGAGGCATTAATTGTTCTCGACATAAAAGACAATGAAATAGCCTTGCAATATAAAAATGGTTTATTAGAGGCAGTATTTGGCGCAGGACGTTATGCTTTTTGGAAAAGTGCAGTTGAATACAATTTTATAAAAGCGAATATCAGTAAGATTGAGATTACCGAACCGATAGAACGTACTGTACTGTTGCATCGCCTGGTGGCTCCTTTTGTTCGTAGCGTAAGTGTTGAGAGCTTTGAAAAAGCAGTATTGTTTATTGATGGAAAATTTGTGCAGGTATTACAAAGCGGTGTATACTATTGGTGGAAGAATACTATTGCGGTACATGTTGGTAAAGTAGATACCCGTCAGCAGCAACTGGAAATCAATGGGCAGGAAATTCTTACCCGAGATAAAGCAGCATTGCGTATCAACGCATGGGCACAGTATAAAGTAACCGACATTGAAAAAGCTTTGTTACAAAACAAAGAGTACGATAAACAATTGTATGTAGCTTTTCAATTGGTACTGCGTGAATACATAGCAGGGTTTGGGTTCGACGAATTGCTGGAAAAGAAAGAAGCCATAGCGCCTTTCATATTGCAGCAGGTAAAAGAAAAGGCGGAAGCCCTGGGTGTTGAGGTAACCGGTTTTGGTATCCGCGATATTATATTGCCGGGAGATGTGAAGGAGATCATGAACCAGGTATTGGTGGCGGAGAAAAAAGCGCAGGCCAATACCATCATGCGTCGGGAAGAAACTGCCAGCACCCGTAGCTTGCTGAACACTGCTAAGTTGATGGAAGAAAACGCTATGTTATGGAAACTGAAAGAAATGGAATATGTAGAAAAGATAGCGGACAAAATCAGTAACATCAGTGTAAGCGGAAACGGTGTATTGATTGAACAGTTGAAGGAGATATTTGTGCCGAAGAAGTAAGACTGGGATGTTGGGATGGGTGAGATCTGTGGGATGATGAACAAAATGGTTCCCAACCTTTGGAAGGTTGGAAACCATTTTTAAAAAGTGCATTCTTAACTAATCAAAACTGAAATTATAAGAACTCTCTTATTTGAATATATAACTTTAGCCACTGTAAATTTTAATGCTTTTATATGAATCAATTAGGTGTGTACTATTTACATATTTTCTATCCCTCAAATCTATTTCTTGAAGAAAAGTCCTTTTATCCTTTAGAGTTTGAAAATAAAAAGGCAATTGTTTTGGTAACCAACCACCTCAGATCATTAATAATTAATGACTTTAGTAATAAAGTGGTGAAAGAAACCGACGACCTTGGAAGCTTGAGTTTTCAACCTTTAAGGCAAGAATATAAAGTAAGCAAAAAATCACTTGTATCAATTATGGACAACAATAATGGTGATGAGGCCTACTTTATTTTGGATTACCAAGAGCATTTGCATAAAGAGATTTATCAAAAAAATTATACTGAGATAATCATTTCTTTTGAAGGGCATTTAAATGAAAAGAATTTAGAGTTTGGGAAACGATTATTAAAATATTTCATAGACTCATATAGAGTTGTTTCAAATGACATCCTAACTCTTTCTTTAGAAAAAATGCCATACGTTTCGAAAATTATCAAAGAATATTTTTATCCTTATTCCGAGGAAGATATGAAGTTAGATGAAGGTGAAAGGTTGTATAAAAATCGAAGTATAAAGTTGTCAATAAAAGAAGTATTATTCCCGTTTTGGAATACCGACTGGAAAACATTTACAACAGACCCTAAAAAAAATTCGGAATCGTTAAAAAATTTTTTTATTGAAAAAAAAGAGCCTGATAATATTTCTGATTTTATAATGAAGGCGAAAGAGGAACTTTATATTCATGCAAACTATAAGTATTCCTTTATTGAAAGTTGGACTGCTCTCGAAATCTCAATAGTTAGATTACTAAGGAAGATAAAGCTGGAAAAAGGCATTTCGAAGAAAAAAATCGATGATTTTGAAAGTGAAGTGGGGATATCATATCTTTTAAATATCGAATTACCTCTTATCTTTTCGTTGCAAGATGCAGACTTAAAAGAACTGGTTACGAAAGTAGATGCAGTACGTAAACTCAGGAATAAGGTTATTCATGAAAGTCGAGAGATTAGTCAGGAAGACGCAGTCTTGGCTCTTAATACCGCAATAGCTTTTTTAAATAAAATTGAATATAAAAAATATTAGACACAACTTTTAATATTTATGTTATAGAATGAATCTGTGCAAAAAAACTGCACAGTGTTAAAATACTTTTGTAAAAATGAAAGATATACAACAAATATTAAAAAATATAGCCGCGGATAAAAAGATAATCATCCTGTACGCCTGCGAAACAGGTAGCAGGGCATGGGGTTTTCCTTCGCCGGATAGTGATTACGATGTGCGCTTTTTGTATATGCACAGGCGGGATTGGTACCTATCCTTATCGCAACCTAAGGATACGATAGAACATGTGGATGGCGACCTGGATATAACCGGGTGGGATCTGCGGAAATCATTGTTGCTGTTGAAAAAATCGAACGTGCCTTTAATAGAAAGATTTCAATCTCCTATAACTTATTATGGAGAGGAAAGCTTTAAAGCGGAGTTTAAGCAATTGATTGAAAGTTATTATTCACCAACGGCTGTATTCTTTCATCATTATTCGCTGGCGCAAAAGTTTTGGGAAGAATTGAAGGATAAAGAAACCGTAAAGTTGAAAAGCTATTTCTATCTGATACGGTCGCTGCTTTCCTGCTACTGGATAATACAGGATAAGTCGGTACTGCCAATGCATATAGAAGGATTGATGACCAGGATAGACAGCAACAGGCGTGATGAGTTGCGGGCTTTGATACAGTTAAAAGCGGGAGTAGGCGAAAAATACCTGCATCCCAAGGATGAAAGCGTGCACGCGTGGATAAAAGAAATGTTTGAATTGTTAGAAAGATCGAAAGAAAACCTGGGAGTGAATAGAAAAGACAATAGTGCTTTGAATAGTTTGTTTTTAAAAATGGTACATGCAAATGCTGACAATTGAACAGGTAAAAAATAATGGCTGGCTGGTTTTTGAAACCATTGTTGGTAGTAAAGCTTATGGATTGGATACAGCAACATCTGATACTGACATCAGGGGCGTATTTGTGTTACCGAAGGATCTATTCTATTCGTTGAATTACGTACCTCAGGTGGCCAACGAAACCAATGATATTGTGTATTATGAATTAAGGCGGTTTATGGAATTACTCTCTAAGAATAATCCCAACATCATGGAGCTGCTGAATGTACCTGAAAAGTGCATACTACAAAAACATGTTATCATGAATCGCATACAGCCAGGTATGTTTTTATCAAAGTTGTGTGAGCAAACATTTGCCAATTACGCTTACACACAAATAAAAAAAGCATATGGGCTGGAAAAGAAAATTGTTAACCCGGTAGAGGAAAAACGTAAATCGGTACTTGATTTTTGTTATGTGCATGCTGGAAAGGAAGCTGTTCCGTTACAAAAATTTTTAGCCGACAATAGTTTTCTGGAGGAAGAAATGGGTTTAACAGCGATAACACATTTACGTGACTGTTATAATCTGTATCGTTCAAAAGAACTTTTGTATGCAGGTATTGTACGGAAAGATGAATCAAATGATGTTTGTTTAAGCAGTATACCCAAAGGCGAAAATCCGGTGGGACTATTATACTTTAATAAAGATGGTTATTCTATATACTGTAAGCGATACAAAGAATATTGGGACTGGGTAGAAAAGAGAAATGAAGCGAGGTATAATACCACTATGGCACACGGCAAACATTATGATTCAAAAAACATGATGCATGTTTTCCGTTTGTTATTGATGGCAAAGGAAATCGCCACAGAGATTAAAATAAACGTATGGCGCAACGATCGCGAATTTCTGCTCGACATTAAACAAGGAAAATTTGAGTACGATGATTTGGTAAATCAGGCAGAGACGTTAAGAGAGGAACTGAAAGCTCTGTATACACACACTCATTTACCTGATGAGCCAAATCTGGAAGAAATAAATAAATTATTAATTGAAATGCGGGAAGTGTATTATGGCTAAATGGAATAAAAATAAGAAAAATGTCTGTTAGAATTTACTGGATTCATCAGTGTGAAAACAACGCAAGAGTTGGTATTATGGTAAGACCGCGGGGTAATGAGTGGCTGAAGGATGAAGTAGCATATTTACAGAAACAAAAAGTTAGCGTGTTGGTTTCCTTATTGGAGATGGATGAAGTTGTTGAGTTAGGATTAAGAGAAGAAGAAAAATTATGTAGACAACATGATATTAGCTTCATATCCTTCCCGATTGAAGACAGAAGTATACCTGCTAACGAATCAAAGACAAAACAATTGTTGAAAGTTTTAAGTGACGCTGTAAAAGATGGTATTTCAATTGTCATTCATTGCAGAATGGGTATGGGGCGGTCTTCTATTATTGCCGGAGCGGTTGTACCCAGCTTTGGAATAGATCCACATAAAATATTACAACACATCAGCAATGTGAGGGGCTTAAAAGTCCCTGATACAGAAGAACAAACAAAATGGTTATATAAATTAAAGTAATTAGCATGAGCTATATATCAAAAGCCACCACTACTATACTCTTGCGTAACCGTTTTTGAGTTTCTCAGCAATCATTTTTTCTTTTTCTCTAATTGCAGTATCCGCATCTGCAAATGATTTTACCTGCGTTTGTCCTCTACTTCCAGTTTTACCAAAACGGATAAGAATCTTATTTTCCTGAAGAGCTGTTTCCCAGAATTTATCGCTCTTTTCATCTTTAAATACCAACCTGTCATACACAATTTCTTCCGTAGGTAACGAATAGCTTGGGTTAGTTACATTGCTTTCTTGCACAGTGATAGAATAATTTTCATCTCCTTTGCTTTGCTTAGCCTCCTGCTCGGCGTCATTTGATAGTGTTTCATTTAATTTTTTAATAATCAGCGCTGTCATCTTGCCTGGCTGCTGCAACCAGTCTTTCACAAAAATATTAAGCGTTTTCCATCCAAATGCCTGAAGAATACCCGGACGTTGATAGTATTGCTCAATTAAATTTTTATTGTTGTAATGTTTATCGTCGTCTATTAAAATGCTTAGAGAAAACTCCCGGTCATTGTTGTTTTTCTTTATTGCCAAATGACATTTAAAGTCAGACTGCCCAACCTGTTCCATTACTTCGTAACCTCTCTTTGTCAATTCTTCTTTCACTTGCTTGGCAACAATTGAAGTTGTGTTA
>JBGALP010000197.1:0-9753 GCA_044223805.1 Agriterribacter sp. | reverse complement strand
AAATGGAAAATTCAGAACAGATAAAAGAATCAGTAAAACAAAAATACAGTGCAATTGCTTTGCAGAGCATCAGCACTAACCAATCATCCTGCTGCGGTTCAGGTGGTTGCTCAACCGAAGTTTATAATATTATGACCGACGACTACAGCGCTGTGGAAGGTTATAAGCCAGAAGCCGATTTAGGCTTAGGATGTGGTTTACCCACCCAATTCGCAAAAATAAAAAAAGGAAATACTGTAATTGATCTGGGAAGCGGAGCGGGGAATGATTGTTTTATAGCCAGAAATGAAACAGGAGAAGATGGTAGAGTTATAGGCATTGATTTTACACCGGCAATGATTGAAAAAGCCAGGGCGAACGCGCAAAAGTTAGGTTTTACAAATGTCGAATTCAGGCAGGGAGATATTGAAAATATTCCGGTATCGGCAAACATTGCAGATGTAATAGTGAGTAACTGTGTTTTAAACCTCGTTCCCAACAAAGACCAGGTTTTTAAAGAGATATTCCGTGTGCTCAAACCAGGAGGGCATTTTAGTATTTCCGATGTTGTTATCGTTGGTAATCTCCCCGATGCTTTACGTAAAGACGCTGAAATGTATGCTGGTTGCGTTTCCGGCGCAATTCAAAAAGAAACTTACCTGCAATTGATTAATGCGAATGAATTTTCAAATGTCACCGTTCAAAAAGAAAAAAGTATTCATATTCCGGATGACATTCTGAAAAAATATCTGACAGACGAAGAGCTCCATAACTTTAAATCAGGCGGCACAGGAATATTCAGCATAACAGTATATGCAGAAAAATCTAAAACCTGCGGTTGTGGAACGGGATGTTGTAATTAATACGATGCTCAATAATTGATATTTACCAGCGTACCATGACACAAAATAAAATATTAGTGCTTTGCACCGGCAACAGTTGCAGAAGCCAGATAGCTGAAGGATATTTACGGCTGTTTGCCGGAGATAAAGCCAGGGTTTACAGTGCGGGAATTGAAACACATGGCGTAAACCCCAGGGCTATTGCCACAATGAAAGAAGATGGTATTGACATTTCAAGCCATACGTCAAATAACATTAACGAATACCGCGATGTTGATTTTGATTTTGTAATTACTGTTTGTGATAACGCAAATGAACATTGCCCAAATTTCCCATCAACCGCCAAAAAATTTCATCATAATTTTCCCGATCCCGCTAAAGCAACGGGAACAGATAAAGCAATTACAGAACAGTTTAAATTAGTAAGAGAAGAAATAAAAATATTCTGCCGGCAATTTGTGGCAAATAATTTATAATTCAATAATACAGGCTCATTATAAACGCATGGCAAGTAACCAGGCGTTATCAAAATACAGACTTTACTATCCGGGTATCACTCCGTATAAGCGCCTGTTTTGCCAGATCCTGTGTTTTCATGGCTTCTTTTGTTTTTCCCTGCGCAATGAGCGCCTCTTTTAAACCTGTAAGAGACCATGCATTGTTAGGGTTGATAACAAGATCTTCTTTATACATCTTTTCTGATTCAGCATATTTTTTCTGTTTCAATAACACGCTTGCCAGGTATTGCCTTGCAGGATGCGGCCAATCTCTCGGTTCATTATATAACATACCGGTTTCATTATCTACCCCTTTTCTTAAAAAAGTTTCCGCTTCTGCCAGGTTATTTTTTTCTTCAGCAATCACCCCCTGCAGTATCTTCTCGGCCACATTTACAGAGGCTATACCAGGGTTAAAAGCCGGCGGCGATTCTTTCAGTTGCGCAGCGCCCATACTATCTCTCATGCCCTGTAATTCTATAGCGGCATTATCAAACTGGTGTTTCCGGGCAAAAGCCAATCCTCTTCCATAATGCCACATAATATTTGCATAAACCCTTGAAGCCGGAATAGCAGGAACCTGTAAAATATCATCCCACTTTCCAAACCTTATCTGGGTAAGATAAGGAGTGATATATGCATACTGAATGTATACACCCAAATATCCTCCCGCATCCAGCCAGGCGGTATCGAAACTGTTGCGTGTTTGGTTTGATAATCCCAATGCGTCAGCATAACGGCAATCCATGTTAGCACAAGTAGCAGCCATATGCAGATTGTGCATCAGGTATAACGGCGCATTATCTGCTACGGGTGCATATTGAGCCAGGTAGCTATAATAGCTTTTAACCGCTGAATCGTTAACCACAACACCTTTATTATAATAGCCAGACCGGATAAATATATGAGAAGGCATGTGTACGAGGTGCGCTACGCCAGGCATCATGTCGCCAAGCCTGTTGGCTACTTTTAATCCCTTTTCGGGATGTTCTGATCCTTCAATGGCGTGAATATAATAATGACTTGCCCCCGGATGATCAGGGAATTGCTGTACCAGGTTTTCAAGAATATGCACAATAGCGGGAGTCCAGGGTTTTGGTTTATACAACCTGTCATATAAATCCCAGGGATGCTGTACCATTAATGCGTCAGCGTACAATGCCGCAGCATCTCCACTTTCAGAAAAATCAGCATGTACCTTTTTCATTGCATCGGCGTACAGTTGATTAAGATGATCCCGTGTTTGTGTGCTATCTGCACTGTACCTCACTTGCATGGCATTGATAAGCGCCTTTTCAACCGGGGTGCAGTTACCTTTTAAACTATCCGCTTTTTTTACCGCCACCAGCGCTTCCGGTGAGGCTGCATAGCCCAGGTCGTTTATATTAGGCCCATAAGCCAATGCTTTGCCCCAATATCCCATGGCAAAATGTGCATCAAAATTCACCGCTTTGTTAAAAGATGCCAGTGCTTCAATAATATGAAAGCCGTAATACATATTTATGCCTTGTTGAAAATATACAAAGGCGCTATCATTACTTACGGTAACGGGCATGCGATATTTACCCCAGCCTTGCAATAAAGGAACGATATTGGCAGAGTCGTTAAAATTAATAGCAGCTATGTCCGGCGTGCAGCTAAATGCATATTTCTTTTTGTACGCTATCGCTTTTTGTTCCGCATCATCAGGATACTTTTTTTTGAGAGGAATATCTATGGCATGAATAAATACAGCAGCAATACAGGATGCAGCAATAAGGACAAAAATATTTTTCATAACAATTCAATTAAATGTAAACTATAGCTACGCTTATGATGTTGTGTTAATCACAGGGTACGCAAGTGGGGTAATATTCGCAGGAATTATTTTATACAGTTACAATGAACCAAACTGATAAAGCGACAGAAATCTTTTGTTAAAATAGAAAATAATGCGGTGTTTAAAAAGCATTCTGTAAACTATTTTATTATGCACTACATCAAATCCACCCTCATTATCACTATTGCATGTTACTGTTGTATGTAAAACTTTTGCTGGCTGTTGAAAACATCAGCCCGGACGATTTTCGTGGTGGTGAGTAAGACAAGCTACAATCTTAAATGCACCCTATTGTACTGTTGCCGCATTCAATAGCAATAAAGTACTAATTTTAAAAACGCATGTAATTTCAATATTTTTGTTTTTTATTCAATCTCCATACTTAAAGCAACGCAACTATGGCTTATTTATCTTTCATCTGTCACTCATCGAAAGACATAGGGCTTGCTTCCAGAATAGTTAATCAACTTGAAAAAGCCGGCATAGACTGCTGGATAGCGCCGCGAAACATTCCGCCAGGAATGACGTATGCAGGTTCCATTATCAGCGGCATCAAAAATGCCTCTTTTCTCATTTTTGTTTTTACTGAATCGTCTAACCAAAGTGATGCGGTAATCAATGAAATTGAAAAAGCCAGTGCATTAAAAACCCCTGTTATCCCTTTTAAAGTAACCGATCTATCTTATTCAGATTCCCTGGAATATTACCTGCGCAGCAAGCAAGCTATTAACGCATACGAAACCGGCATAGACAAGGGCATTGAGGAACTGATCCGTCGTATTAACGGCGGAATCACCCCTGACATCGCGCCTCCTGGTGACGAAAAAAAATCACCTGTTTTAAAATATGCATTTATTGGTTTAGCCATAATAGCAGTTATTTATATCATTTTCAGGTTTGCGGGCGCAAGCAATATTAATTCTACCGGCAATGTTCAAAAAAGCAACCCTAAAAAAGACGAAATAGTTCCTGATAATACCTGTGAAACAGAAAACCTCAGTTTTAGTAGTGGAAATAATACTGTTTTTAAAGCTGACCTTTCTGCGGTAGCAAAAAAAAATGATACTAACGGTAATGCCCAGCCTGCACAGGGATGGAATTATTATGAAATGGAAGCGTTTAATAATACCTGGGTTGGACCGCCACTGTATATAAATCTTAATACATCGCTGGACAATAATTTCATTTACGATATGTGGTTTAAGGTAAATGAAGGATGGCCTACTATTAGCTGTACTTTGTCGGATGATGGCGTAAATTATTCCAATTACCAGTTTTACCTGCAAACCGGAGATAATAATGCTGTCACCTATTCTTGTGAAGAAGGTTGGGTAAAAGATAATTTTTATGCTTCTGTAAAAAAGCAGTTTGCAGATAGAGTGGCCGTGCCAGCTTGCTTTCTTGTCAAAATACACTGGAGCGATCTGAATCATATTTCTATAAAAAGAGAAAAGGAAACAATCCGTTTTTATCTCAATAATTATCTTCTTCAATCTTTCCAGGCATCTGTTTTCCCCATTAAAAAAACCATATTTGCGCTTGCCCAAAAATCTAAGGTAGATATTACCACTATTGAAGCAACGATTCCCGCTAATTAACGTATATTTCTAAAACCTGCGGTCTGGAGTTAAATCCAATATTTCAGGCACTTCGTTTGTAATACAAATACTAAATTATAAATCATGAGAATTTTTATCTGCTTATTTTGTACCGGTCTTGCATTATCTGCGGCAGCTCAACAGCAACATCACGCGATGAAATACGACAAGGAAAAAATGAAACAATACCTCCCGTCTATGACCCGTACTATTGGCGGGAGTTTTCAGCATTTTGATGGTTTAAATGCGCGTGTGGCAAACCTTCCTCAATATAAAACTCTTAGAAATTATACTCCTGCCATAGGATTAGGCTGGCTGAAAGAAATGAACAGGTTTGTATCGGATGCTGGTATTACCCTTAGCAATAGCTTAAGTGGCCACCACGATGAAAAGAGCAGCACCATCAGATCAATTGGTTTTAATGCAAACCTGGGCTATGATGTGTTAAAAAGTGAAAAAATTACGTTGTATCCGTTTGCAGGTATTGGGTTTCAGGCCTGGCAGGCTATATTTCACAAGGATAATTCCGCTGTTGATTTTAACGATGTGCTGGAATCGCCAACAATACAACACAGCATAGAATCTGTAAAATTTAAAAACGACTTTTGGGTGTACAGGGCAGGTGTTAGCGTTTTGTTTAAATCTCCTAAATATCCATCCAGCTCCATTGGGTTGCAGGCAGGTTATACAGGTAGTTTCAGAAAGAACGCATGGAGAAGCAATGAAGGACAATCGTTGGGCAATGCACCAACAGACAGAATAAGCCAGTTTTATTTTAGTGTAATACTTACCAGTAAGCCTTGGATGATGATGGGAAAATAAACTTTTGAGCAATTAACAGGTCTGATACTAAAGAATAAACCCAGGACATGAAAGCATATATTCTTTTAGCCATTGGCACATTGTTACCAGGAATTTTTTTTGCAACAAAATGGAACGCGGATGCCGAAAAAGCGACTGTTGAGTTTAACATTAAAGGGCCTTTTGGCACGGTAGACGGAAGTTTTTCAGGCTTGAAGGCTGATATAAAATTCAGTGGTGACGATCTTGCCGGCAGTTCTTTTACAGCCAGCATTGATGCCACTACCGTGAGCACGGGTATTGGTTTGAGAAACAGGGATCTGCGTAAAGAAGAAATATGGTTCAATACAGATAAATATCCCCGCATCAGTTTCCGTTCTACCAAAATTGAAAAAAGAGGAAATGAATTTATAGCCATTGGAGAGCTTACCATGAAGGCGGCAACAAGGCCGGTGGAAATACCTTTTACATTCGAAGAAAAAGATAATGCCGGTACTTTTAAAGGAACATTTGTTATTAAAAGAGAAGACTTTGGTTTGGGAAAACATGGCGGTTCCGTTGGAAATGACGTTACTATTAAGTTGAATATACCGGCGAAGAAAGGGTGAGGTTTGTGGTTTAGCGTTTGTTGTTTATAGGTTAGTGAAAATCAAACTATAATAAGATCAGCGCCGAGAGTGAGACCATATAACCCGAGAGGTGAAACGAAAAACGGTAAACGAAAAATAACAAACAGGATATGCCCACCCAAAGCGCAGGTATTCTTTTCTATCGCTATCAAAATAATGAACTGTACTTATTATTAGTGCATCCGGGCGGGCCTTTTTGGGCAAAGAAAGATGAAGGCGCCTGGACTATACCTAAAGGGGAAATTGCTGAAGGCGAAAGCCCGTTAGATGCAGCAAAACGCGAAGTAAAAGAAGAAACAGGTATTGCATTACATAATGAATCACTGCTGAAACTTACCCCCTGTAAAACAAAAAGCAGGAAAGGTTATTTACGCATGGGCATGCGAAAAAGAAATAGCCGCCGAACAAATTACCAGTAACACATTTGAAATAGAATGGCCACCAAAATCGGGTAAATACAAATCATTTGCAGAAATTGACAAAGCAGCATGGTTCACTATAGAAGAGGCAAAGCTTAAAATAAACACAGGGCAGGTGCCAATGATTGATGAATTATATAAAAAACTCTGCACTAAAAAAAGTTAGCCTCTGATATGCTTGAAAACAGAGCCGATAAAAATGAAGAGCAATGTAAATGTTGATAAATTATCCAGGATGAATAAAAAAAGCCAGAATTTCGATGACACTCTTACTGGCATCTAATCCTGGCTTCGCCGTATATCAGTCCCCGTCACTAATCTGCAAGCATTTCCATTGATAACAGAGAAGCATACTTTTCAGGAATAGTTTTTTCTAAAAAACTATTCACAGCTACCGGAGGAAATATCTGCGCGTATGTTTTGATTACATTGGCAGATGTTCTGCGGTAAATATGTGTTCTGTTTATTTTTTCAGGAGTATCAAGCCCAGCGGCATTGATCAATTCCACAAAACTATCCACGGTATTTTTATGAAAATTGGCCACGCGTTTCTTTTTGTCCTCTACTACAAGCCCTTTCATTAAATCAGGATTTTGCGTAGCAACCCCAGTAGGGCAGGTATTTTTATTACATCTCAACGCCTGTATACAACCTAATGCCATCATCATAGCCCTTGCACTGTTGCAGGTATCGGCGCCAAGCGCCATGGCCCTTACCATATGAAAACCAGTAAATATTTTTCCTGATGCAATAATTTTTACCTGGTCACGCACCCCATATCCGCGCAGGGCATCATCAACAAAAGCAAGCGCATCAAGCAAAGGCATACCTACAAAATTTGAAAACTCCGGTGGTGCGGCGCCCGTTCCCCCTTCACTTCCATCCACGGTAATAAAATCGGGATAATTTTGTAATTCGTGCATTGCTTTACAAATAGCCAGAAATTCTGTTTGTATACCGATACACAATTTAAATCCGACAGGTTTTCCGCCAGATAACGTTCTTAGCTTTTCAATAAAGTGCAATAACTCTTCCGGCGTAGAAAATGCACTGTGTGATGGTGGAGAAAAAACGGTAATACCCGGTGTTACCAATCGTATAGCGGCTATCTCAGGGGTATTTTTTACCGCGGGTAAAATACCACCGTGCCCGGGTTTTGCCCCCTGCGATAGTTTTATTTCTATCATTTTTACATTGGGTAATTGCGCGTTTTTGGCGAAGGCATCCTCATCAAATTGCCCATCATTAGTGCGTGCACCAAAATAGCCGGTACCTATCTGCCATACAAGGTCTCCTCCATGTTTTAAATGATAAGGACTCAAACCACCCTCACCTGTATTATGCGCAAAGCCACCTATTTTAGCGCCGCCATTTAATGCTTCAATAGCATTCTGGCTCAGCGAACCAAAGCTCATAGCGCTTACGTTCAAAACACTCATAGCGTAAGGTTGTGTACATCTGCTTCCGCCGATTATTACACGGGGATTTCTGCCTTCCTCTTTATGATGCACAGGTTTTATAGAATGCGCCATCCATTCATAACCATCTGCATATACGTTTAATTGGGTACCAAAGGGAGTACTGTCAATTTGCTGTTTTGCCCGTTGGTAAACCACAGCCCGGTCATTACGGTTAATAGGTGTGCCATCCGTATCAGACTCAATGAAGTATTGCTGAATCTCGGGTCTGATCTCTTCAAAAAAATAACGGAGGCGGCCTATCAATGGAAAATTTCTTTTAATAGATTGCCGTTTCTGCAGCATATCATGAAAGCCCATATACATTAAAGGACCCAGCAGTAAAAAAGAAAAAAGTGCATAAGGCCAAAAGAAGGACCAGGAAATAATAATGGCACTGACAACTACAGCGATGAAGATGAATGTTTTTCGTAAGTTCATAGCAATCGTTTTGGTTAAGTTGAATACAAGATAAAAGTATTGATTGCAAACAGAATTTCCAATAATATTATTATAGAAAAAAGACTACAAAAAAAACGTTGTTACAACTCTATACTATATAACATGGTTAAATAGAAACCTTTTGCTAAAGACAAGTTAGATCAGGCTAAATGAGAGAAATAAAAATGCGTTAGCTATATATGCGCACTTTTATATGCCGACAGTTTTTCGATGAGTATTTGCCTGAGTTCATCAAAGTTATAATTGAGCGTGCTGGCGGGGATGCTTATAGGTGAGCCATAGTTTTTGAAATTCATCTGCATAGCTTTCTTCTTTATCACATTTTGCTGTTGTTCTATATATGCATTGGGATTACGAACTATAAGCATCAAAAAACTTTGATTAAATACTTTTTCAAACTTAACATCTGTAATATCGCTCCATGGAATTAGCCCTGCCGATACACCGCTGGAATTATCCAACACACCAGTTTCATCAATTACCAAACCAGGCTTATTATCATTCACTTTTTTCCAGACAAAGACAAATGCAGCTCCAAAAAAGACAACACCGAACAAACCTGTAACCTTCGCAAAAAAAGGATTAAAACTTTTTGCGGCCGACGTACCCACTATTACCCAAACCGCAATAATAAAAAAGATGATAGAAGCCACAAGCATCATCTTAAGTTTACCTTTATTCAATTTGATTTCTATAGGCTGCATACCACTTACAATATTTTTTAATAAGATCAAAGATATAGGTAAATACAATGGGGTGCATTTCAAATTTTCGAAGGCAGTTAGCGACCTGCCTACCAGACAGTAACCCGCGTTAGGATCAGCTACCGGTTGGCATCTCACCATAGCCGTCAAAATCACTATCAATAATGTTTGTATTTCATGTCCCATCGGGACTTTTTATCGCTAACAGAATAAAATCAACAATTCGTTTATCGCTCCGTCAGGAACGTTTTGTGTTGGAATCAAGCATTGCATAAAGCGTGCCTACGGTACGCAATCCTTTCATTTCAATATTTTCTACTTATAAAATATTCCTAACGGAACAGGATATTTTGCGATTTGTAATCCAATGTCGTTGACTTAAAAATGTTATGTTCCAGAGGAACATCTTATCGGTAGCTAAATATCAAAATGTTTTATGCGTTCCAGCGGAACGCCTTGTGGGCATTCGCACAAAACGTTCCGCTGGAACGAAAACCTGATTTATTTTTTATTCTACCGACATAATATCCCGCTGGGATATGAAAA
>JBGALP010000196.1:0-9640 GCA_044223805.1 Agriterribacter sp. | reverse complement strand
TTTGCGCCTAATCAACCCGTGCGTTACACTTTTATGGATGAAAGTTTCGCCAACATGTATGCTGATGTGCAACGCACCGGAAATATATTTACCAGCTTTGCTGTACTGGCAATCATTATTGCTTGTTTAGGTTTGTTTGCATTGTCAGCATTTATGGCTGAACAACGCAATAAAGAAATAGGCATCCGAAAAGTATTGGGTGCAAGTGTGGTAGGAATAACCAGCATGTTATCAAAAGATTTTGTGAAGCTGGTGGTGATTGCTATTGTAATTGCAACACCGGTGGCATGGTGGGCTATGACAAAATGGTTACAGGATTTTGCTTACCGTATTGCTGTAAGTTGGTGGATGGTAGGGCTTGCGGCGCTGGTGTCAATTATTATCGCGTTAATCACTATCAGCTTTCAGTCTATAAAAGCAGCAGTGGTGAACCCGGTAAAGTCCCTCCGTTCCGAGTAAACAAGTTTGAAGTTTATTGTTTATGGTTTAGTGTATTCGAAACTGTAAACTTCAAACTATAAACTATAAACCGTTAAAATATTACTGATGATATTTAAAACAATCGCAAGGAATCTCTGGAAAAATAAGGGCTATAGTTTTCTAAACATATTTGGACTGGCAATTGGTATTGCCTGTGCGGGATTAATTTTCCTTTGGGTAGAAAGTGAATTGCAATACGATCAGTTTAATGAAAAGAAAGACAGATTGTATTTTATACGTGAAAATCAAAAATACGATTCACACATTGCTACGTTTGGCTCAACGCCGGTTCCATTAGCACCTGCTATGCAGGCTGAAATTCCAGGCATTGCTAATGTATGCAGAATAGGAGGAGAGGGTTCAACAAAATTGATAACCATTGGCGATAAGTCAATGTATGCTACGGGCGGTTATGTTGACTCTTCTTTCTTTAACATGTTTACTTTTCCTTTTGTAGAGGGAAATGCGAAGAATGCATTTCCGCAGTTGTATTCAATGATTATTACGCAGTCAACTGCTAAAAAAGTTTTTGGTAATGATAAGCAGGTAATTGGAAAAACGGTGCGCATTGATAACAAGCAGGATTATGTTATTTCCGGCGTAATAAAAGACATCCCCGAAAATTCAAGTGTAAAATTTGAGTGGGTAGTTCCTTTTAAAATCTGGTACGATGAAAACGCTTCATGGGCGCAGTATTGGGGTAATAACTGTTTGTCTACTTATGTTGAATTAAAACCTGGAGTGCAGGCTGCTGCTGTAAACAAAATATTGAATGATTTTATACAGAAAAGAGAAAATCAATCTAATGTGAGACCTTTTTTGTTTCCATTAAATGACTGGCGTTTGCGCGATGAATTTGATAATGGCGTGCAAACAGGCGGTGGGAGGATTGAATATGTCAGGTTGTTCTCCATCATCGCATGGATTATTTTATTGATTGCCTGTGTAAACTTTATGAATCTGGCTACAGCAAGAAGCGAAAAACGTGCAAGAGAAGTTGGCGTACGAAAGGTGTTGGGAGCAGGTAAGCGAAGTCTTGTTTTTCAATTTATGGGCGAGGCAATACTGATGGCTGTTTTGTCAGCAATACTTGCCGTGGTGCTTATGATGTTAATTTTACCCATCTTTAATTTATTGGTGCAAAAAGAACTGAGAATGGCTTTGGATGAGCCTTTGCATATATTGTCACTTTTGGCTATCACCATTATAAGCGGCTTAATTGCAGGAAGCTATCCATCATTATATTTATCCTCTTTCAATCCCGTATTTGTATTAAAGGGATTGAAAATAAAAACCAGTGGCGCTTCTTTTATAAGAAAAGGACTGGTGGTTTTTCAATTCACTGCATCTATTATACTCATTATAAGTACAATTATAATTTACCAGCAGATACAGCATGTAAAGAATAGAAATCTCGGTTTCAATAAGAACAACCTGGTGCAGATAGATATGAATAGTGAAATGAAAAAGAACTATGCCGCTGTTCAGCAAGACCTTTTGAATACCGGCGTAATTGAAAATCTCGCTATATCTAACTACAGTACATTGTATGATGGCAACAATACAGGTGGATTTACCTGGGAGGGAAAGACCTCCAATAGCCAGGTGCTGATTTCTATGCGCTATGTTTCTCCTGGTTACATGAAAACCTGTGGACTGAAAATTTTGCAGGGAAGAGATTTTGTAAGTACAGACAGCGTGGAATCGAGAAACATGAACGTGATGATTACGCAATCTTTAGAAAAATTAATGGGTAAAGGAAGCGCTGTTGGAAAAACATTACGTACAGGCAGCGATACTAATGCTGTTACTGTAAACGTGGTAGGTGTTGTAAATGACTATATGTATGGAAATATGTACGGCACGCCGGATCCGGTAATGTTTGTATGTGTAAAAACAGATAATGCAAGTATTATATATGCACGAATGAAACAGGAAAAAGCGATTGACGCTTCATTAAAGCAAATAGAGGCAGTGCTTAAAAAAGATAATCCAAGTTATCCCTTCACCTATCGTTTTGTGGACGAGCAGTTTAGTCTCATGTTTAATAATGAGCAATTGATAAGTAAGTTGTCGAGAGTATTCGCCATACTTGCTATTGTTATTTCTTGTTTGGGATTATTTGGATTGGCCGCATATACTGCTGAGCGGAGAATAAAAGAAATTGGAATACGGAAAGTATTGGGCGCGAGCGTGGCCGGTATTACTTCATTGTTATCTAAAGAGTTTTTGCAATTAGTAATTGTTTCGTGTGTTGTTGCATTTCCGGTTGCCTGGTGGATAATGCATAACTGGTTGCAGAATTATCAATACAGAATTGAGATTAGCTCGTGGATCTTTTTAGCGGCAGGTGTAACGGCAGTATTAATCGCATTAATCACCATCAGCTTTCAATCCGTTAAAGCGGCTATAGCAAATCCGGTGAAGTCACTGCGTACAGAGTAATTTAAAATTAAAGATTTGAGATTTGAAATGAAACGAAGTACTTAGGTTTTCAAATCTTAAATCCCAAATCATAAATCAGATGTTTTTATGATAAAAAACTATTTCACAATCGCCTGGAGAAATCTGTTAAAGAACAAAACGTTTTCTTTAATTAATATTCTGGGTTTGTCTATCGGTATTTCCGTTTGTTTTATCATTATGTTATTTGTGCAGGATGAGTTGAGTTACGACAGGTTTAATGTGAAAGCTGACCGCATGTATCGTATAGCCTTTAGGGCTACTATGAATGGCGGTAAAATTAATGAAAGCAGTGTGATGTCGCCAGTTGCAGCAGCCCTAAAGAATGATTTTCCGGAAGTGGAAGAGGCAACGAGAATTAGTTTAGGTGGAAAGCCAAGAATAACCTACCAAAACAAAACATTTAAAGATGGGTTGGTTGCGCTGGTTGATGATAATTTCTTTAACGTATTTACCATTCCATTTTTTTCCGTAGATAAAGTGACTGCGATGCGGGAGCCTCATACCGTTGTGCTCACAAAAAAATACGCAGAGAAATTATTTGGCAACGAACAGCCGATAGGAAAACTTATTAAAATTGCTGCTGGCAAGGATAGCCTTCAGCTTTTTAAAGTAACGGGTATTATTAACGAGATACCCCGCAATTCGCATTTTCATTTTGATGTTTTTATATCTTTTTCTACTGATCCTTACTCTAAGAGTCAAAGCTGGATGGAGTCAGGCGTATTTACCTATGTGGTGATGAAGCAAGGTTACGACTATAAGAAACTGGAAGCAAAATTTCCGGGTATGGTTGAAAAATATATGGGACCACAGATACAGCAGCAAATGGGGCTAACTTTATCGCAATTCCGCACGCAGGGAAATGATCTTGGTTTTATATTAATACCGTTGACAAAAATTCATATGGGTGGCTTTCCCAGCAATTATGAATTGGAACCTCCCGGAGATATCAGGTACATTTATATTTTCGGAGCAGTAGCACTTTTCATGCTTATAATTGCCTGTATAAATTTTATCAATCTCTCAACAGCAAGTGCATCTAAACGGGCAAAAGAAGTAGGTGTAAGAAAAGTAATGGGCTCAGCAAAAACTGATCTTGTAAAACAATTCCTGATCGAATCTGCATTGATCACTTTTATAGCGTTGCTGATATCGTCTGTATTAGTGGTCATTGCGCTCCCTGAATTTAATATGTTAGCTGGTAAAAACCTGGTGCCTGGTTTCAGCCTGGGTCGTGTTGCCGGCATTTTATCATTAGGTTTATTGGTGAGTTTTCTGGCAGGTATTTATCCCGCATTCTTCCTTTCTTCGTTTAAACCAATTGCGACATTGAAAGGAAGATTGAGCGCTACAACAAAAAGTTATGGATTACGCAGCAGCCTGGTTGTTTTTCAATTCTTCATCTCCGTTAGTTTAATTACGGGAACGATTATCGTTTACCAACAGATGAAATTTATTCGTGAAAAAAAATTAGGCTACGATAAAGAACAGTTACTTGTTATAGGTAATTCATGGCAACTTGGAAAAAATGAAAAAATACTCAGGGATGAGTTATTGAGAGATACACGTGTTGCCAATGTAACTATATCAGGTTACAAACCGGCAGGCTGGAGCGATAATAATAACGCCTTGAGTTACCCTGAAGGACAGGAAAACCGCCTGACAACAAGCCTGGAGTATAAAATTGACGAACGGTATATTCCAACATTTGGTATTGAAATGGCAGCGAAGAAATTCCTCAACTCAGTTTTTAACAGACTCCGGTGGGATGATTATGAATGAATCGGCTGTAAAAGCTTATGGGTTTAAAGACAATGCCGATGCCATTGGTAAACGCATTATACGGCAGAACAGCGATCGGGGTACCAACGTGCCTTACACAATTGTAGGCGTAGTAAAAGACTTTAATTTTAAATCACTGCACGAAGCCATCACGCCCTTGTTAATGGTGTTGAATCCTGGCTCGGGCCTGCTGATTAAAACAAAAACAAAAGATGTTGCAGGCCTTTTAGCTACTATTAAAAAAAGATGGCAGGACTTTGGACCTGAAGATCCAATAGACTATGCATTCCTGGACGAATTATACAATCAGACTTACGAAGCAGAACAGAAAACAGGTACTATCCTCAACATCTTTGCTATACTAACCATATTGGTTGCCTGTTTGGGTTTGTTTGGACTAGCTACTTACACGGCTCAGCAACGGGCAAAAGAGATTGGTATACGAAAAGTGTTAGGGGCAAGTGTATCGCAGGTAACAACCATGTTATCTAAAGAATTTGTAAAACTTGTTGTAATAGCCTGCATCATTGCATTTCCTTTATCGTATTGGGCAATGAACAAATGGCTGCAGGACTTTGCTTATCGCATAACTATTGTGTGGTGGGTATTCGCGCTGGCTGGATTTGCAGCTATCATTATAGCCATTGTAACCATCAGTTTCCAGGCAATAAAAGCGGCATTGGCAAATCCTGTGAAGTCACTCCGTACCGAGTAAACAGGTTTGAAGTTTATTGTTTCTGGTTTAGTGTATTCAAACCATAAACCTTAAACCCCAAACCATAAACCTCTTTTATGATAAAAAACTATTTCAGAATAATGTGTCGCGGGTTGATGAAGAATAAATTTTATTCGTTCATCAATATTATAGGGCTTACTATAGGTATGGCAAGCGCTATGCTTATTCTGTTGTGGATACACAATGAAGTAAGCCACGATAGTTTTTATGAAAAAACTGATCGTATATACCTGTTGAATAACCGCGACCGGATAAATGGCAAATGGTCTGCGTGGTATAATACGCCTGCACCATTAGGCATTGCTGTAAAAAGTAATTATCCCGAAGTGGAAGATGTAGTGAGGTTAAATGAATATGCTGCTAATTTTTTAATATCGTCAGGCGATAAACATTTCAGTATTCATGGTGAATTGGCGGATAGTGGATTTTTATCAATGTTCAGTTTGCCTTTAGTAAGTGGTAGCCCTGCAAAAGCGCTGAATGATCCAACGGACATTGTACTTACAGAACAACTGGCTATAAAATTATTTGGTAAAAAAGATGCAGTTGGAAAAACTGTGCGGGTAGACAGCGCTGATTATTTTACGGTATCTGCCGTTTTAAAAGATCTTCCGTCAAACACGCGCTTCAATTTTGAATATGTGTTGCCATGGTCATACGCGGTAAAAAGAAACCTGGTAGGAGACAATTGGGGAAACAATAATATATTCACCTACGTGCTGTTAACACCCGGCGCATCGCAGACCGCGTTTGATAAAAAGATCCGGGACGTTACCATCAATCATACCAAGGGTAATGGCGAAGCAGCTACCACGCAGGTTTTTACACAAGCTTTAAAAGATACATGGCTTTATAATAGCCAGGAAAATGGTTACTACACAGGCGGCAGAATTGAACGGGTAAAGCTTTTCGCCATCATTGCCGGTCTCATATTAATCATAGCCTGTATCAATTTTATAAATCTCTCCACCGCACGTAGCGAGAAACGTGGAAAAGAAGTGGGAATACGCAAGGTAGTTGGTGCGCAAAAAAAATCATTGATCACACAATTTGTTGCCGAAAGTATTTTTCTCGCATTCATAGCGGGAGTAATAGCTGTAGTAATAGTGCAGTTAGCATTGCCGGGGTATAATAAATTATTAAGTTTAAAACTTGCTATAAATATAGGCGATGCAGGCAACTGGTTATTTGCAGGCGCGTTTATTTTATTTACTGGATTATTGGCGGGTATATATCCCGCTTTATATCTTTCTTCATTCCGGCCCGAACAGGTGTTGAAGGGTACATTTAAATCGCTGCATAAAATAATTACACCTCGAAAAGCGCTGGTAATATTGCAATTCACATTCGCTATTGTACTGATCATTTGCACCATCATTGTAAAAAATCAAATTGACTATGCGCAAAAAAGAGATGCAGGGTACTCAAAAGATAACCTTGCTTTTATTATAGAGTTTGGCAATGCACATAGAAACTACGCTTTCATAAAAAGAGAATTACTGTCAACAGGAGCCGCTACTGCAGTGGCGGAAACAAGCTCGCCTATGACAGAAAGCTGGGGAAATAGCTGGGGATTTACATGGAACGGAAGTACAGAGGAAGATAAAAAAACGGACTTTCACATGTACAGTGCCGATGACGATTTTGACGCGGCTATAGGTATAAAGGTAATACAGGGCAGAGGTATTGATGTAATCAATTATAAAACCGATTCAAGCGCCTGCTTATTAAATGAAGCTGCTGTTAAAGCAATGCGGCTGAAAGATCCCATTGGTACTGTTATTCGCGCAGGAAATGATAGTGTGCATGTAGTTGGTGTAATCAAAGATTTTATTTTGGGTACTCCTTATGAACCTGTTCATCAAATGATTATTGTTGGACCTATGATGACGGGAAACATAGTTAATTTCCGCATTAATCCAAATCCATCTATCAGTGCAAACCTGAAAAAAGCAGAAGCTGTTTTTAAAAAATATAATCCTGAATATCCTTTTAATGTTCGTTTTTACGATGGTGAGTATAATCTTAAGTTTAAAGATGAAAAAGAGACCGGCATACTTGCTGGTTTATTCGCGGGATTAGCTGTATTCATTTCCTGCCTGGGGTTATTAGGGCTTGCCACTTTTGTAGCAGAAAGCCGCATAAAAGAAATTGGCGTACGCAAAGTGTTAGGTGCGAGTGTGCATGGCATAGTAACATTATTGTCAAAGGATTTTTTAAAACTGGTATTGATATCTTTTATAATTGCTTCTCCTGTGGCATGGTTCCTTATGAACAAGTGGTTAGCAAATTATTCATACCGGGTAGAAATATCATTGTGGGTATTTGTTTTTGCAGGTATCATGTCGGCATTAATCGCATTTATTACTGTGAGCTTCCAGGCAATAAAAGCGGCGGTTGCTAATCCGGTAAAGAGTTTGAGGACGGAATAATACAATTTAAAGTTTATTGTTTGATGTTACTAACTATAAACGTCAAACTAAAAACTATAAATGATCTCATTATGTTTAAAAATTATTTCAAAATCGCGTGGAGAAATTTATGGAAGAATAAAGTGTATTCCGGCATAAATATTTGCGGTTTGGCAATTGGCATGGCTGCATGCATAGTAATCCTGCTGTTTGTTTCGTATGAGAAAAGCTTTGATGATTTTCATACAAAAAATATTTACCGCTTAAATGAGGTGCAGAAGTTTGAAGGGATGGTAGCCGCTCAGAAGGTGGCGTTGAGCATGTTTCCTATGGGTCCAACGTTAAAAGCTGAGTTTCCCGAAATAAAAAATTTTACCAGAATCAGTGCACAAGATAATCAGCCTTTATACCTTGGAGAAAAGAAGGTGTATATTAAGCGCATATGTTTTGTTGATTCCACCTTTCTCGATATGTTCAACTTTACTTTGATAAAGGGCGACCGGAAAACCGTATTGGCAAAACCTAACAACATTGTGTTGAGCAGGGCACAGGCTGAGATGTACTTTGGTAAAGAAGAGCCAATCGGAAAAGTGTTAAGAAGTTATGGAAGAAATGACACCACTGATGTAGTAGTAACAGGTATTATTGAAAACGTGCCTCAGAACTCTCAGTTACAATTTGATGCTTTGGTTCCCTTCAGCACTATTGCAAAGCCAGACTGGATGGATAACTGGGGTGGAAATTGGTTGAACACATATGTTGAGCTGGCGCCTAATACCAACATTGCGGCACTCGAGACGAAGTTTCCAGGATACCTGAAAAGACACATGGATGGCGATAACTGGAAAAATTATGAGTTGTTTCTTCTGTCGTTAAAAGAAGTTCATGGCGGCGCAACTGATATTGGATTAGACAGCTTTAATTACCAGCAGTTTGATAAAGGATATACCAATATTTTTTTTATTATCGCGGTTATTGTTTTATTAATAGCCTGTGTAAATTTTATAAATATTTCTACGGCACGCTCTGCTGAAAGAGCAAGAGAAGTTGGTATACGAAAATCAGTAGGTGCTTTTCGCTGGCAATTATCGCTGCAGTTTATAGGAGAGTCTGTAGTCCTTTCGCTGATTGCTATGGTGTTCGCGGTCATTCTTGTAAGTCTGTTTCTGCCGTTTGTTAACCAGATCAGCCAACGGCACCTTGTGTTTTCTGTGCTCACTAACTGGCAATTAGCCTTATCTGTTATTGGTGGCGCTATTGCGCTGGGCATCATTTCGGGTCTTTATCCCGCTGCCTATCTGTCCTCTTTTCTTCCCGTAAAAGTTTTAAAAGGTTCTGTTCAAACAGGTAAGAATAAAGGATCATTGCGTAACGCATTGGTTATTGCGCAATTTTCCAGTGCTATCTTTCTTATTATAGCTACTGTATTTGCTATGCGGCAGTTGCAGTTTATGAAAAATAAACCAACTGGCTTTGAGCGTGACCAGGTAGTAACTATTCCCTTTCGGGAACGCACGTCCGAAAAGTTTGATATTTTAAAAAAAGATTTACTTCAAAATACATTGGTCGCATCCGTTACGGCAGCGCAGGATGTACTGGGCAGTCATCTTGATCAGTCTGGCATTCAATTCAAAGGCGACGGGCCATTGCGACAACTCACTTCAACACGATTAATAGTAGATCCGGATTACCTGAAAACATTTAAAATTGCCTTAGCTGCCGGGAATAATTTTTCTTCTGAAAAAACTTCTAATGGCAAAGAATA
>JBGALP010000195.1:0-9449 GCA_044223805.1 Agriterribacter sp. | reverse complement strand
TTTTCCATATTCAAAGCCAGCAGCATAAAATTCATGGGGTAATTCATCTTGCTGCGCATGCTCCAGGTTACTTTTGTTTCTGTTAATGACAACGATGTTAGTGTGAAAGGTATATAGGCAACAGCTTTGATTGGCCTTTCAAATCTCACTTCCATGTCAATCAATTCCGCTTCTCTTATCTGTATTATTTCTTCCTCTCCCTTTCCCGCTTTTTTATTTCCATCCCACGCATATATACAGCCTACTGTTCCATCTACTCCGCTGAACGTTGTTTTTTTATCAGGATCTGTCATTACCCATTTACTAAAATAGTCCTGGTTTTTAAGATGTTTCAAATAGTCAAAAACAACGGATTTAGGTTGATTGATGATAATGCTTCTTTCAACATAATATCCTTTTTTAGTAAATAAGGCAACCACAAACGGGATGGCTACAATTATAGCAATAATTAACAAGACAGTATTCATGGGAAGTTGTTTTGGTGGCCACTATAAATATAAATTATTTTTTCTTTGCCTGCAATTTAAAAGTAAATGCCTGGTCCCTTTTTATTTCTGCCCGTTTATTTCTTTACTAACAGCCGCTACTTCTTTCAGCAATAAAGGAAACGCGGGTTCAGCCATTCCGCCGTGATCGAAACCCTGCAATTCATATAATGTGGTGCGCTTGTGTCCTGCCAGCTTCATCATCCGGTTCAGGTAGGCATTCTCTTCATATCTGCCCAACATCTCTTTTTCCCTGTCACCAGTAATCAACAGCATTGGCGGCGCGTCTGCTCTTACATGGTACAGTGGGGCATATGCATCAATCACTGGTTGTGTATCTTTTATTCCATTTTCCTGTCTTATGGTAAAATGGGTTATTGCCTGTCCAAGCATTGGTGGTGCATCTGCCCTTACATGATAAAGTGGCGCATACGCATCAATCACTGGTTGTGTATCCTTTATTCCTTTTTCCTGTCGTATGGTAAAATGAGTTATGGCCTGACCACTGAAAGGAATAAGCGCCGCAATGTGGTTAGCATCTATATGATATTTGTCCAGGTATTTTTTGTCGAGCGTTATCATCATGCCAAGATAGCCTCCGGCAGAATGACCGGACACGAATATCAGATTAGGATCGCCTCCATAACTTGCTATATGTTGAAACGCCCATGCAACTGCGGCTGCCGCATCTTCAATATATGCGGGTGCTTTTACTTTGGGGGATAGTCGGTATTCCACCCCTATCACCGCGTATCCTTTTTCTGTTAATGCTTTTGGTATTTCTTTAGTACCACCTGTAATGCCGCCGCCATGAAACCAAATGATCGTTGCAAAATTTTTTGCACCCTTCGGATAATACATATCTAACATGCATTGCGAAGCGACATATTTATCTTCTTTATTGATAGCATCTGGATAATAGGGAATGTCTTTTTCTGTAACATATTGTTGTTGAGCGTGAGCTGAAAGATTATTTATTAATAAGATGAGGAAGAATATTTTTTTCATATTCAATATTATTCAAAATGATTACATAGCTATTCACTTTTTTAATTCCTGTTCAAACAAATTATAAATGCGTTTGTACTCATCCGTCCAACTGGAAGGTTCAACAAAACTGTGATCTTCTACCGGGTACATGGCTACCTGCCAGTTGTTTTTGCCTAATTCAATCAGGCGTTGATTCAAACGCATTACATCCTGGAAATGCACATTCACATCCACCACACCATGGCAGATCAATAAATGATCCTGCAGACCTTCCGCAAAATAAATAGGGGAGCTTCTGCGGTAAGCAATACTGTCTTCAACCGGTGTATTTAAAATATTGGAAGTGTACCCGTGATTGTAGTGTGCCCAATCTGTAACCGGTCGCAATGCCGCACCCGCTGCAAAAGTTCCTGGAGAAGTGAACAACGCCATTAATGTAATAAAGCCACCGTACGATCCGCCATAGATACCGATGTGCTTCGGGTTAACGCCAAATTGCGTAGTGAGCCATTGAGCGCCATCAATATTATCGGTAAGATCTTTGCCACCCATAAAACGGTAAATGCCCGTTCTCCAGTTCCGCCCATAACCAGCGCTCCCACGATAATCCATATCAAGCACATAATAGCCTTGGTCTACCAGCAGATTGTGAAACATGAATTCCCGGAAATAATAACTCCACCATTTATGCGCATTTTGCAGGTAGCCCGCACCGTGAACAAATATTACCGCCGGTTTGGAAGGGGCAGGTTGTGACGGTTTATACAATCTTGCATGTACCTGTTCGCCGTCTCTTGCAGTAAAAGTAACCAATTCAGGATCGCGCCAGGGATAACTTTTAAATTCCGCTGTCTGGGCTTTGTCGGTAATCTGCTGTAATTTTCCACCCGGTTTGTTTTCCTGTATAAATAATTCGCCGGGTTTATTGGAATAAGAATATAGTATGGCGAGATATTTTTCATCGGGAGAAATAGTTACTTCATTTGCACCTTCCATGGAAGTTATCCGTTCGGCTTTACCACCGGCTATGGGTAACCGATAAAATTGCGTTTCGCCATAATGCACTTCGTTGGTGGTGATATAAAAATATTTTTTATCAGCAGAGAGCCTGCATTGCTGTACTTCATATTTGCCGGAAGTGATAGCTGTTTTATTACCGGTTAATACATTCACTGTATAAATATGTGAAAAGCCCGTAGCTTCTGATTGAAACCAGTATACATCATTATTTATCCAGCCGCCATTTCCAATACCAGGTCCGCCAATCCAGGCTTCGTCACGCTGACGATCTAATAAAACGAGTTTGCCGGTTGCCGCTTCCAAACGCATCAGCCAGCGATCTTTGTTATCCTGTGATTCCAGATCTACTACGGCATACATACCCTGGGGCGACCATCGTACACTATTGACACTTACCGCCCTTGGTATTTTGCTTTTCTTTTTTTCTTCCAGTAAGGCAGGGTAATCTTTTACATAGTCTGGTAAATCTGTAATACCGGGAATACTGTCTGTTTTAACTGCAATCACGGTATCCATTTCTCTGTCGTATACAAACAGGCTTTCGTTATTTAATGTTTCACCTACTTTTGTTCTGCCAGGTATACTTTCAGTAAAACCGCTTTCAGTAACATAGTTGGGTATAAAAGTGCTTTTGCTTTCTTTTGATTGCTGAATAAGTGTATAACTTATAAATCTTCCAGTAGAACTTATCTGGAGACCGGCTATTGTTTTTCCACCTGTATAAATAGGTTTGTTATTCTTCTTTTCCGTGTTTTTTTTATCCGCATCAATAGCATCTTTTTTTTCTTTCCGTTTCTTTAAAACGTTTATCCATCTCAGTTGATCATCTTTCAACCATTCCTCCTGTGTGTTTAATTTTTCTTTTGTTTCCGGAAGTGCTTCACCTTTTTGAAAATTAGTGAGCTGCATAATTTCACCGCTCGAAATATTCCATGCATATAAATTCTGGCTTCGCCTGTAAACTATCCTGCTGTCATTAAAAGCAAATACGGGGTTGGTTTCATAGTCGGTAGTAGTAGTTATTTGCTGTGTTTTTTTGCTTTTAATATCAGTTAGAAAAACATCGCCATCTTTTTCATAAGTATACGCGTTTCGGCTGCTGCTATACGTAAGTGCATTAAAATCCAGGATATTTTTCTTTTGGGCCGCGGTTGCTTTTTGGGGAGCTCTCTTTTCTATAGTTATATAGTATAAAGAATCTGACACTTTTTTATCAGGGTTCCAGTTGAAGTACAATGTTGATCCATCATAATTCCATTGCATACCTGAAGGGGATGTTCCAATCCATTTGGGATCACGCATTATTTTTTCAATAGAAAGGGGAGATAAAGACTGTTGCGCATAAGCATGTCCAAGAACGAAGGTCAATACAACAGCCAAACTACCTTTTTGCATAAGCATTAAATTATTTTTTGAAACAACCGATTCTGGATTGCAGCATATAACCGTTACAATTTAAACCAAAATGCAATCACAGAAACATTCGTTTTGCGAATGGTTTATTGTATTTTGATGTACCCGAGGGAACTAAAGCCAACATAATTGCCGTCATACAAAACCTGGCTTTATTACATCTAATTTATCTGCTTTTTTATTGCAACAGATATTGGAAGGCATTAGGTTGTAAAGTGATTGCAGCGTAGTTACTAAGGTTGCAGGTTACTTAATCTTAAAAGCCGAAATCTTAACCTCTTCATAATAACGTCAATAAATAAATACAACCTTATTACCTTACCCAATTGGCAGGCATTTTAATGAATCAGGATATGCATATTACTCATAAAAAAACCGGAAGATTTGCCAATCTTCCGGGTGATATCCTTCAGCAGATACATCTATTATTTAAAACGATACCGCTTTGCCTGCATTAATCTGTCCCTTGCCAAAAAAGCGGTCATTTCCTCTTCCGCCAAGGTCGGTAGCGGTTGCTTTAAAAATCTGGTCAACCAAAAATGGAGAACAATATTTTCCATACTTCCCATATAATAATGCGGCTGCTCCGCTGGCATGTGGTGCGGCCATACTCGTTCCTGTAATCCACACATAATACAGGTCGTTGGTATCTTCATCAATACCTCCAATATTAAATATAAAATTGAAGGCGTACTCATAATTGATAATGCCCCCAACGTTCGCCACAGCATCAGATATCGGTAACGCATAGTTGCCGCCAGGTGCACCATAGGATATAAATTTCCTGCCACTGTTGGTAAAAATAGAAGGCACATATAGTGTAGTATCCTGGTTAAAGCCCCAGCCAAGCGGTCCGTTGGAAGCAATAGATAATACACCTGTACAATTGGCGGGATAGGTAATAAAATCCTTTTCTACATCATAATTTACAGCATCATTACCGGCAGCTGCAACTACGGTTACTCCTCTTGTATTGGCAAATACAGTAGCCCTGTTCATGGCAGTTACCAGTTGTTTCACTTCCTTGTCGTATTTTATAAGCATATCATCGCTAAGATCATCAGGTGTACCATTATCATCAATAAAATCTCTGCGGGGTAACTCACCACCCAGGCTCATATTAATAACATTGGCGCCATTTACCGCTGCATAATAAATACCATTTATCATAGCGCTCCATGGTCCGCTTCCATTTACATCGCTTAAAACCTTAACCAGTATAAGTTTGGTTTCAGGTGCAATGCCTATTACGCCTTCTCCATCATTCAATGCGGCAATAGTGCCGGCAACATGGGTACCATGACTGATGCTAAAGCCACCGGCTCCATGATATTCAGGTGTTTCGCCATCTATAAAACTATGCGTAAGTATAACGCTGGGAGCAATTTCAGCATCTCCCAAAATAAAGCCGCCATCCAACACTGCCACTTTTGATCCTTTGCCTCCATATCCTTTTGCCCAGGCTTTGTCGGCGTGTATTGACTGAATACCCCATTGTAAAAAACTGTACGGGTTGTCGTTCACAATTGGTTTTTTACCTTTTGTACTTTTAGCTTTTAACGCGGCCATTTCTTTTTTACTGATTTTCTCCACTTTTTCAGGGAGTCGCCAGTTGGTTATAACATCTACTGCCACTGCTTCTACACCACTTATCTGTCTGGCACGTTCTGCAAAACGAGGGTCGGGTGTTTGAACCTGTATTAAACCCAGTTCTTCAATAGCTCCTTTCAATTTTAGTTTTTGTCTCCCAGTTTTGTAATAGCCGCTGAAATGGCATTTACGTTCGCCCCTTCTTTAGCAATACAATAAATCCTCTGTCCTGGTCAGGCAGATGCAACAATGCTGTGCCTGAGGGTCCGAGTTGAATTTCTTTTTTGCACGAGGCATAAGTAATGACAATACAAAGCAGCATAAGAAGTTGATTTTTTCTCATGTTAGTCAATTTTAAAAATGTGAAGAATATAAAAACAATGAGGAGATAGAGGATAATATTGTTCCAGGAAGGTGCAGACTATTGTTGACAACAAATCTTGCAAAATAAAACCACAAGTGCAAGCATTGCAAAAAATATATTTTAAGAAAATACTTTCGGCTATCAGCTATGAGATTTGCAGAAATTTTGTGAACCCTACACTGGGCAATACTCATTGCTGATGACTGATAGCTCAAAGCTGACGGTCAGTTAGAAGTTGCAAGATGCAGGTGCATCAATGGTGAGACGTGAAACCTACCTGCCGGTAGCCAGGCGATAAACGACAAACAGTAAACTGTACCTGAAACCTGTAACGATTACAACAAAATCCCTCTAAGAAACAGGAAAGCGAAAGAGAAATAAATAATAAGCCCCGTTACGTCTACCAGCGTTGCTACAAATGGCGCAGAGGACGTTGCAGGATCAGCGCCGAGTTTTTTTAGCAGTATGGGCAACATAGAACCACTTAATGTTCCCCACAATACAACACCTATTAAAGAAAAGCCAACGGTAAGCGCCACAAAAAATGAATGCTCGCCATATACCTGTGGAAAAAAATGCGACCATATCTGGATTCTGAAAAATCCAATAATACCCAACACCGAGCCCAACATCAACCCTGATAGTATTTCCCGCCGCAACACCCGCCACCAGTCTTCAAGGTAAACCTCACCCAATGCCATTGCCTGAATAATTAACGTAGAAGCCTGCGATCCACTATTTCCACCGCTGGAAATAATGAGCGGTACAAATAAAGCAAGCACTATGGCCTTGGCTATTTCATCTTCAAAAAAACTCATAGCGGTAGCCGTGAGCATTTCACCTATAAAAAGTATAACCAACCATCCTACTCTTTTTTTAAACAGTTTAAACAGAGGTATCTCCAGGTAAGGTTCATCTAATGCTTCCGTACCACCCATACGCTGCATATTTTCCGAAAAATCTTCATTGGCCACCCACAACATGTCATCAATAGTAACAATGCCCAGCAATATATTATTGTCATCTACCACGGGCAAGGCTACCCTATTATTCATCTTAAAGATATTGTTGGCCTCCTCCTGGCTGTCGTTTACATGTAGCACAATAAACCGGCGGTCTATAATGTCTGATACCAGTTTATCAGGCTTCGATAAAATGATTTCTCTGATTCTGATATCATCAATAAACTCTTCTTTTTCATTAATCACATACACCACATCAATAGTCTCCATATGCTTGCCCACCTGTCTTATTTCTTCCAGCACTTCTTCTACACTCCAATCCTCGTGTACCGCTATATAATCCGGCGTCATTAACCTGCCTACTGATCCTTCGGGATAGCCCAACAGCGAAAGCGTAACCTTTCTTTCTTCCGGCTCAAGCATTTTAATCAGTTCCCGTACTACGCTTGTCGGTAATTCTTCCAGAAAAGCGGTACGGTCATCCGCCGGAAGCTCGTTTAATAATTCCGCTGTTTTTAATGGTGGCAGCGATTGTATAATTCTTTTCTGTTCGGGTACATCTAATATTTTAAAAGTACTTACAGCCCGGTGGGGAGAAAGAATAGAAATAATCTGTGTTTCATAATCCTCATTATCGCTGATGAGTTGCGCCATATCACTGATATTCTGGTCATTCAGAAAATCCTGGATTTTCAGTTTATCGTTAGAAGCAATCACTTCTTCAAACTGCTCCTGCAATGACATCTCTTCGCGATCAAGCGGCATGAGTTTTTATTTTAATGTGCCAATTAAAAAATAGCTTTGAGGCATAATTGCATGTTTTAATTAAACCAATCATAGTGGTATTATGCCATCATCTTACCTGTACATTGATTTTGCCAAAGATAAAGGACGGGGTGTTTTTACCCGAAAAAAAATAAAAGCCGGTGTTATTGTAGAGGTGGCTCCGGTTATAGTAATGAGTGGTGAGGAGCGAAAATTACTGGATCAAACATTATTACACGATTACATTTTTGTGTGGGGCGACGATAAAGACCAGTGTTGCGTAGCGCTGGGCAATATATCTGTATATAATCATTCCTATCAATCTAACTGCGAATATTTTATGGATTATGATGACCATACCATGTTTATTAAAACAGTAAGGGCCATTAATGAAAATGAAGAACTTACTATTAATTATAATGGTAAGTGGAATAATGAAGAAAAGGTTTGGTTTGATGTGAAGGGGTAACGGGAAAGTTTCAGGTTGCAAGTGTAGGGTATAAGGTGTTAGGCAGTATATCTGTGGTTTGCTTCTTCCGTATCTACTCCTTTTACATCTCCTCTTTTGGCTTTTTAAGTATAGCAACGGTAATGCGGCTTATGCAAATTAACCGTTCTCTTTCGTCGTGGATTTTTATATCCCATACGTGAGTAGATGAGCCGATGTGTATAGGAGTAGCCGTACCCGTTACCAGCCCTTTATTTACGCTTTTTATATGATTAGCATTGATTTCAAGACCTACACAAATAGATTTATCTCTGTCAATTACCAGAGAAGAAGCTACACTGCCCAGGGTTTCCGCTAATGCTACAGATGCGCCGCCGTGCAATAATCCATATGGCTGTTTGGTACGATGATCAACAGGCATGGTACCTTTAAGATAATTATCACCGATTTCTGTAAACAACATACCCAGGTGTTCACCCATGGTACCGGAGCTCATTGACTGCAGTTTCTCAAGCGAAAACTCTTTTTTAAACCAGATGTGTTCCATGTTTTTTAAGTTGTGATGTAAAACCACCCCCGAATATAATACTAAAATATAAAGCTACCTGATTACAGATTTTAGAACAACTCGGGAGGTTATGTTGTTATTACACTCATTCTCCTGCATAAATTTCAATCAGCATCGGTGACATAACGCCTGTGGTATAACGCCAGATGATTTCAGATATACTATCGGAAATTAAAATCATAATGGCTTGTTTTTTGCATAGTGCTGTAAAACGCTTATGAGTAAGTTACCTATGTTGTTGCTCTGCCTCCTGCCCTGTTCTCTGTTGGCGGTTGTTTGGAAAGTTGGACCTACACAAATTTATACCACACCCAGCCAGGTAGCCAGCCTGGTAAATGCAGGTGATACCGTAGAAATAGATGCTGCCGAATACGCCGGAGATGTATGTGTTTGGAATAAAGATAATCTTTTAATTAATGGTGTAAATGGCAGACCACATATGCGGGCTAATGGTAACAATGCAATCGGCAAAGGCATTTGGGTATTTGCCGGTAATAATATAACTGTTCACAATATAGAATTTTCAGAAGCTGCTGTACCTGATAAAAATGGTGCCGGCATACGGCTGGACGGGGTAGGCATGACTGCCACCCATTGTTATTTTCATCATAACGAAGATGGGATACTAACAGGCAATAATGGAGGGAAAATAGTAATAGAAAATTGTGAATTCGGATACAATGGCGATGGTATAGGACAGGCACATAATATTTACATAGGAAGAGTAGATACTGCAATAGTACGATTCAGCTATTTTCATCACGCTAATGTGGGGCACGAATTTAAATCGAGAGCAAGCGTAAATTTTTTACTGTACAACCGGTTTTCCAACGAAGCAGATGGT
>JBGALP010000194.1:0-9840 GCA_044223805.1 Agriterribacter sp. | reverse complement strand
AACGTAGTAGAAAAGGGTTTAACATACAAATATGTTGGCCGCAAATTAAAGAAAAGAGAATATCGTGCTTTGTGGATTGCCCGTATTAATGCGGCAGTTCGCGAAGAAGGACTTACTTATTCTGAGTTTATTCATAAGTTAAATGTTAAGGGTATTGGTCTTGATCGTAAGATCCTGGCTGACCTTGCTATGAATGAGCCTGAAAGCTTCAAGAAATTGGTTGCTTCAGTAAAATAAACAATCAAACCGCCATGGGGTTAATTGGATCAATTTTCTCCAGTAAAGAGATATTAACCGGTAGTGAAAAATTCACAACCGGTTTTTTATTGCGTATATATCGTTACATTTTGGCAAATCATTGCTCACTCTATAACAACAGGCTCTAAGAAAAAATGCAAAAATCATACACCGACCTTGTAAAGCAAACATTTTATTTTCCGCAGGAAGGATTCGACACAAAGGATGGCTATCTTTATTTCAACGGTCTTGACCTGAAAGCGCTTATTGATAAATATGGTACTCCGCTTAAGCTGACCTATCTTCCCAAGATCGGCATGCAGATAAAGAAAGCCAAGAAGATGTTTGAAAATGCTATTAAAAAGCATCGTTACGAAGGAAATTATAATTATTGCTATTGCACAAAGAGCTCACACTTTTCTTTCGTAGTGGAAGAAGCATTGAACCATGATATACATCTTGAAACTTCCACGCCTACGATATTGAAATTATCAATAAATTATACGAGAAGAGAAAGATCAACAAGGATATTCATATTATCTGTAACGGTTATAAACAGAAAAGTTATACAACCCGTATTGCAAGGTTACTGAATACGGGTTTTAAAAATGTAATACCCATCCTTGATAATAAAGAAGAACTGCAGGCCATAAAATCCACAAAGGTTCCATTCAAGCTGGGCATCCGCGTAGCAGCAGAAGAAGAACCGACGTTTCCTTTTTACACCTCACGGTTAGGCATACGCAAGAGATATTCTGGAGTTTTATGTAGATAAGATTGAAGGAAATGAAGACAGGTTTCAACTGAAGATGCTTCATATCTTTTTAAATAAAGGTATCAAGGATGATATTTATTACTGGAGTGAGCTGAATAAGATTATCAATTTGTATTGCCAGCTGAAAAAGATCTGTCCGGAACTGGATTCCATCAATATCGGTGGTGGTTTCCCATCAAGCATTCACTGGGATTCGAGTATGATTACCAGTTCATGATCAATGAGATTGTTCGTAATATTAAAAGTGCCTGCAAAAAAGTCAAAGTACCCATGCCAAATATTTTTACAGAGTTTGGCAGCTTTACCGTTGGGGAAAGCATGGCGCATATATACAGTGTCATCGGCGAAAAAATGCAGAACGACCGGGAGATCTGGTACATGATGATTGATACCTCTTCTTTTTGTTACCGGTTAATAAATGGAATGAGGAATACCAGCGTGTGGTACATTACCTGCGATACCGATTCAAAGGTGAACGAATTGTTCCTGCCGAAAGTGACCAATGGAGAACCGCTTTATGTCGGCTTCTTCCACACCGGCGCTTACCAGACCAAATCAATAAATGGGAAGCACGTGAGGAATGATAAAAAATGGAAAGCTGGTAGATTGGTTGTATGCGAAAGAGCAGACTGCAAAAAAGAGAGCATGCTGAAGATACTCGGCTACATTAAATAGTTATCTCCTGAAGTATTTCCGCTGAACCTTCGACTATTATATTGGTTCAACTCTCACTCCGTCATGTCACCGATGGGAATATCGATCAGTTGTGCTTTAAAAAGCTTATTGGCTTTGGTGAACCTTTATTATCCCTGAGCATTTTCCAGCCGTTTAATGAAGAGCGAATTACCAGGTTCTGATCAGCGGATATGGCGGGATAAAACATTGCCTTATTGGTGGATGAGCTTAAAATGCTTCCTGTCAATGCCTAAACATGTAATATCAAAGGTAGAGTATGATAAAAATGCAAAAAGCAACTGGTATAGACTGCTTGTTGTATTCTTCACGAGCGGAAAAGAATCACGCGCACTACGGCACCACAGTATGTTGATAAAGCGATTCGCGCTATATTAAATAACAATAGAATCGTCTTTTATAAATAATTTTCTAATCATTGTAGAAAAATGCTCTGATATTTAGTTTGTACTTTCTCCTTCATCATGTATTGTATACCGAGGGCTTAATGCGTGAATATCGGTATTAACTTTTGAGGTATCCACTTTATCCCTGGGATTGCTGAGATTTTGTACGCGCTTATATTCATAATCATTTTCAGCGTTACCCTCACGAGAATATTTTATTTGACTGCTTATTGATTAAATGCTTTAAGAAAAGTATATCCTGTTCAAAACTGCATATAAGTTTTATTTGAGAAAATAATACTCAACTATTCCACCTTAAGAAATAACAGGTTTATTAACCCATTTTTTGCAGTGTTTCCTTAAAACGTAACAAAAACCCAGAAAGGGAGATATAATACTCTTTAAAGACTTAATTACAGACTTTATGGAAAATTATTCGTTCGTAGATAACCCTGGGTATGAAATTAATATTCAACAGGCTGCTATTGAATTAAAGACCAGGACTTTTCCCGGCAAGGTAAAAGCGCTTGATAAAATTTCCCATGTTGAAATTTCACAGCCTACTCCTCAAAATTTCGAAAAACCTTTTCGACTCTTTGTAAAAAACTGCGAATATGTTTATGCCCGTGCAAACGACATCATCCTGGTGGAAAGTTGTGATCATTTGGTGAAGGTGTATGTTGCCTGCAACGCTAAGGTTAAAAAGGCACTGCGCCATAATACGTTAAAGGAATTTTTAACTCAGCTTCCGGAAGAGCAGTTTTTACGGATCGGACGTTTTTGCGCATTAAATACGCACAGACTTTCGGGTGGAAACTTTCATGAACAAACGCTGGAATTTGACTTTAATATTCAGATTAAGCTTACACATCCTATTTCAAGAACGAGCTTTTCATCTATAGGAAAATGAGCTTCACGTATTTTTTGTAGCGGTTGGCGTATCTGCTTACTGTGTTGACGATATTCCACTTGCACAGAAAAAAATCTTTTTTAGTTTTATATACCCAATTGATGTTACAAAGTACAGACCTATAAATGCCACAACCGCTTTAGCACATGTGGTGTTTTACAACTAATCCAACTTGAATGATTGCCTTCACAGATCATTTTTATTTTCCTCCTGTTAATCAAGACTAGTGTGAGCCAGGTTAAGCTGGTTAATGTTTTGGTGCAAAGTTATGTATGCAAGTTTTGCAGGAGCTTACGCTGATTTTTAGTAGTGTTTGCACTTTGAATTAGTGCCGGAAAATTTTGCTGAATATACAATCAGAACCAAAGTATAATTGAAACAATTCCCGAAAAGATATTGAATTACAAATATGATACGGACGGCACTGGAATTTATAAAAAAAGAACTGGACGCTTATATAGCAGATAGAGAAGATGATGTGGCGAATTACGCACCTGGCAGCATTGTAGATTTAAATTCCGTTGTTTCTCTTAACGGAAATATTAATGTTGATAATAACAAGCACATCACCATTTTATTGGTTGGCACCGAAGAGGAAAGAAGAGAGGGTAAAAGACCTTATTTAATACCTGCAGAAAATAATTCCTTTATAAAACTGAACCCTCCTGTAGAAATCAATTTGTTTTTATTATTTGTTGCTCATAGCGCCAATTATGAAACTGCGTTGCGTGATTTGTCCGACATCATCGCTTTCTTTCAGGCAAACAATGTTTTTGATGAACAAAAATATCCTGCGCTTAACGCCTCTGTTATTCAGCCCGAAAATAAGCCATGGCAACTGATTGAGAGAGTAACATTCAGGCTGGTTAATCTTTCTTTTGAGCAACAAAATAATTTATGGGGAATGTTTGGCGGAAAGTATATGCCAAGCGCTGTATACAAAATGACATTGATTACTGTGTTTGATACAAAGAGCAGAGAAACTGCTAAACCTATTACAGAGCTTGGAATACGGGAAAATTAATAATGAATATGAATGGCATTCAAATAAAATATGCGGAATTATTGAGTTTGTCTGTAAAGCAGTTGTTTTACCGTAACAAGCTTTACAAACAGCATAAAACAGCGCCGGCATTAGATATTCAAATTGTACCTACAGCAGATTGCTTAGCCGTAATGAGCAGAATGAATTTGATTTTCAAAAATATAGATACCAATAGTGGCTTTGTTGTGCTTGCAAGAGTTGCAGGAACAAATGGCGCAGGCAATGATATATTGAGGTTTCCCGCAGGCAAAGCTGATATACTTAGTTTTTTAATGATTTTAAATAACCGAGACGTAATTAATTTTAATGATCTTCCGGTTCAATTCTCCGCAAATAATGTTTATTATTTTAGTAATGAGGTAACAGACGCGTTGGCAACACGTGGCGATTTACATCTTTCAAAAGTTGCATTAGGAGTTGATGGTGCCAATGATGTTATAAAAAAATCAGGAGCAAACTATCGCTATCATCATATGGCTGCGGTGATGCCTGGCACTGCAAAAGTAAAACACATTTTAACCGGTACGGTTGTTGACCCTGTGTTGGTTGTTAACCAGGGTGGTCAGTCAGATCTTACATTTAATCTTTCAGCACTGCCGATGGGCAAATGCCAACTCTTAATAAATGCATTGCCTGTAGATGAGTTTTATTATGTAGAACGATATGTGGGGCAAATGATATTCGGTATAATTGAACTATCACTTTCACAAATGCTTGCTGCTAACTACAGAATTATTGAGGCAGACAGATCTTTGATGGCGCAAAAGCCATTCTACACCATAACATTTCTTAATCGCGAAACAACCTGGCGGTATAGAATCCGGCTTCAAAATAACAGCCCGCTTTACCTGGAAATGGCAGCATTATCGCCGGTAGATAAAGCAGACTTTATCAGTAAACTAAATATCGTAAGCAACGATACAACTATCACGTTCAGCAGAGTTAGCGCAACCGATACGGAATTTGTTTTTGAAAGTGACAATGAATTGTTGCTGCAGGAAAAATATGTTTCATCAACAAGCCTTACACACGATGCATTAATTCTTACACTAAAAAAATATATAACGGATGCAACAAGAGAGGCGGCTGTAAAAAGCAATTTACCTTTTCCTTCAACCGGCGCTATTGATGCATCAACATTACCTCAAATTTATTCAGATATATTTCTAACGCTTTAAATAAAAAATAAAATGGCAGTACTAAAACTTTCCACACCTGGCGTATATGTACAGGAAATTCCAGCCTTCCCACCTTCAGTTGCAGAAGTGGAAACCGCGATTCCGGCCTTTATTGGTTATACGGAAAAAGCCGACAAACTTGCGGCAGGTGATCTTATAATGATACCCACAAAAATAAGCAGTCTTGCAGAGTTTGAAGTGCTATACGGCGGAGCTCCACTGGAAAAAGATGACAGCATTACAATAACCGTAAATGATGCCGGAAGTGGTCAATACGACGTAAAGCTTACATACGATAATACAAAGCGATCTAAATATAATTTGTATTACTCTATAAAAAGTTTCTACGACAACGGCGGCGGCACCTGCTTTATCGTAGCGGCAGATACTTACGCAGGTGCTGCAGGCGCTATAAAAGAGGCTGATCTTACCGGCGGTCTTGATAAAGTAAAGGATGTAGATGAAGTAACACTACTTGCCATTCCCGAAGCTGCCAATATTGATAACGTCAACCCTGCTTCTTACCTCAATGTAGTACAGGCAATGATCAAACAGGCTGCGGATCCCAACCTTCGCGACCGGTTTGCCATTATTGATCCGTACAGAGTTACCCCTAAAAGCAAAACATATACGGATGGCGATTTAGATACTGACATAAAATTTATCCGTGATTCCTGCGCATTAGGCGCAGACTTTCTTCGTTATGCAGCCGCATATTTTCCATCGCTCATAACTACATATCCCCATAAATATGATTTTGATAATCTTACTGTAGATGCTTACACATTAGCTGCCGGTGCTACTGCTTCAATACCTATTGCAGCGGGAAATAAGATGAGCCAATTTACCGGCTCCGTGTTTTATAATAAAGTACAGTCCGTATTAAACACAGAATGGGTAGTACTTCCTCCTTCTGGTGCAATGGCAGGTTTATACACAAGGGTTGATAATACAAAAGGCGTGTGGAAAGCTCCCGCTAACGAAAATGTTTTTTCAGTTGTGGCGCCTTACATTGATCTTTCAAACAGGCAACAGGAAAACTTAAATGTTGATCCTGTTTCAGGCAAATCTATCAATGTTATCCGCACATTTCCGGGGTATGGCACATTGGTTTGGGGGCAAGAACTTTAAACGGTAATGACAACGAATGGAGATATATCAGCGTGCGCCGTTTCTTCAACATGGTAGAAGAATCAATAAAAAAATCAATTCAGTGGGCGGTGTTTGAACCCAATACTATCAGCACCTGGATAAAAGTGAGTGCCATGATAGAAAATTATTTGTTTATAAAATGGCGGGATGGTGCATTAGCAGGCTCAAAGCCAGAACAGGCTTTTTATGTACACGTTGGCCTGGGTACAACAATGACGGCCCTTGATGTTCTTGAAGGCAGAATGAATGTAGAAATAGGTATGGCGGTTGCAAGACCTGCAGAGTTTGTTGTATTAAAGTTTACTCAACTTATGCAGCAATCATAATCCAACACATTAAAATTTAAAATCAAAACAAAATGGCAAGTTATCCTTTAGCAGTTTTTCATTATAAGGTTTCCTGGCAGAACCAGGACATCGGTTTCTCAGATATTTCAGGTCTTACGCAGGAAATTCAACCCATTGAATACCGCGATGGATTGATGAATGGAACAACAGTTTCGCTGAAAAGACCCGGATTAAAAAAGGTAAACAACATCAGCTTAAAAAGAGGCATTGTTGAAAAAAACAATGATCTGTTTAACTGGTTCAACAACAACGGTGCGCCTAATGTAGAAAGAAGAGATATTACCATCTCCTTACTGAATGATGAAGGAGAACCTGTAATGGTGTGGACGGTTGTGAGGGCTTTTCCTATAAAGTGTGATGGACCTGGCTTAAAAGCTACGGGCAATGATATAGCCATCGAATCTATTGATCTGGCGCACGAGGGTATAACAGTTAAAACAACCTAGCAATGGCTTCTTACTATCCTCCATCATGTTTCCATTTTAAAGTTGAGTTTACCAATGTGGATGGTGCAAACGCTGATGTGGAACAACGTTTCCAGGAAGTAAGCGGGTTATCTGTTGAAATTGAAACGGAGACTTTACGGGAAGGCGGAGAAAACAGGTTTGAGTATAAGCTACCCAAAAGAGCAAAATATCCAAACCTTGTTTTAAAAAGAGGGCTGCTTACTAACACGGCTTTGATTGACTGGTTTAAGTCTGCAATGAATGCTTATTTCTATGCGGTAACCATTCCACTATTAGACTTTAAGCCTTCAGACATCTTAATTACACTGCTGGATGAAAGTGATCAACCTGTTGCTGTATGGAACGTAGTTCAGGCATATCCTTTAAAATGGTCTATAGCAGATCTAAAATCCAGTGAGAACGCAGTTGTAGTTGAAACGATAGAATTAGCGTATCAGTATTTTGAACGAAAACCGGTGTGATATGCCAGTACAGATAAACGAAGTAATTATAAAGGCGGTAATAGATCCCCGGCCCTCAACAGGAACAAGTACAAACGAACCTGAATGCCCACCAGACAGCAATTCCGGTGAAGCAGAAATGGCGGCAAAAATTTTAGAAATTATAAGAGAAAAACAAGAAAGATAATGGATGCGATAAGCGCGGCAAAATTGCCTTTCAATTTAAAAATAATTCCTATCAGTACTAGCGGCTTTCCTGTAGGAATTCCGTTTATAGCGATGTTTAACCCAGAAAGCTTTGCTATAAACGAAGATGTTGACTGGACGGCACAATGTACGCCGGGCAGCGAGGGTTCAGACTATTTGTATAATAAAACAAAACCAAGAAAATTTACCATTGAGTTTACTATCGACGGAACAGGTGTTAATACAAATGGTGTAAAAATTCCTGTTACAGTACAAATAAGTTTATTCAGGGCTGCTACTACCGGTGTAAGAGGCGCCCTGCACAGACCCAATTTTTTACTGGTACAATATGGAACTTTTATAAATACCTGCATACTTAATTCTTCTACGGTTACCTATACCATGTTCGACATGTTTGGTTTGCCCATTCGCGCAAAAGTAAGCGCATCTTTTACTGAAAGAACCGTAAAAACATTAAGCGATATTCTGGGAATGCTCTCCTCCCCCGACCTAACACACAAAGTAAAAGTAGAGCAGGGTGATACATTGCCGTTACTCACTTATAATACTTACAATAATCAAACGTATTATCTGCAGGTAGCTAAAGCGAATAAGTTAAAAAATTTCAGGAATCTGAAAGCAGGAACAATGCTCATTTTTCCACCAATTGAAGATAAATAATTTTAAAAAATGGGTGATCCATTAGCTTCCATACCACCAGGAACCACGAAGGATACAGACGTTGTTACAAGAAAGGTTTTTATTAACGGCACTGCAATAAGCAATGAAGTGCTGCTATCACAAATTACCGTTAGCAAATACTTCAATAAAATCGCTTCCGCTAAAATGGTTTTTCTTGATGGTTCCGTATCCGACAGAAATTTTTCACTCAGCAACGATGATAAATTTAAGCCTGGCAACACTATAAAAATTCAGTTAGGCTATAGCGGACAAGCTGATACCATTTTTGAAGGAATAATAATTAAGCACGGTATTAAAGTAAGGCAGCAGGCTTCATCGCTGTTGATGATTGAAGCAAAAGATAAAGCCATAAAATTAACTATGGCGAGAAAAAACGCTTACCATATTAATAAAACAGACAGTGATATCATTACAGATCTCGCTGGTGATTTGAGTAAAGACATTGATCCGACAAAATTTTCAAATAAACAGTTGGTACAATTTGATACAACCGATTGGGACTTTATTGTAACAAGAGCTGAGGCAAACAGTATGCTGGTGCTTACAGATGATGGAAAACTTATTGTAAAAAAACCATCTACCAGTAGCGCACCTGTACTTACTGCAACATATGGAAGTGACATGTGGGAGTTTGAAGCAGAAATGGATGCGCGGAAACAGGTAAAACAAATTACCAGCCACTCATGGGATTATACCAAACAAGAGGTTGAAGAATCAGATGCCGGAACATCAGATTTTAAAGATCCCGTAGGTTCTGCTGCCAGTGGAGGTTTGGCAGGAGCTATAAGTGGCGCTCTGGGTGGAGCAGCAGGTTCTTCAGCAATTGATCTGGGAGCAGTATTGGGTGCAGAGCTACAGCTCAATCATTCAGGGCATCTTACAGAAAATCAATTGCAGAACTGGTCTGATGCGTATGCCTTACGTAATCATCTTTTAAGAACAGCAGGCAGGGTAAGAATACAAGGCAAAGCAGCGGTAAAGCCCGGCAATCTGATTACGCTTGCCGGTGTTGGTGATAGGTTTAACGGAAATGTGTTTGTTACCGGTGTAATGCATCATTACGAAGGCGGATGGCAAACAGATATACAATTTGGATGGAGGGATGATTGGTTTTATAAAAAAGAAGATGTAATGAATAAGCCGGCAGCTGGTTTATTACCTGGTGTAAATGGGTTACAAATAGGTGTTGTATTAGATGTAGATGATAAGGAAGATGGTGGACAATATCGGGTAAAGGTGCACGTGCCTGTTATTACTTCAGGTAACGAAGGCGTATGGGCAAGAGTAGCAACACTGGATGCGGGAGATAGCAGGGGCGTTTA
>JBGALP010000193.1:0-9747 GCA_044223805.1 Agriterribacter sp. | reverse complement strand
TCTGAAAAACAAACATTTAAAATAAAAATTGCTTAGGTCAACGACATTGATTGCCTATCTACTATTCACTACATTATTCCATATCTTCGTTATATGCCTATCATAGCTCCATCTTTATTAGCCTCTAATTTTTTAAGACTCCAGGATGAATGCAATATGCTGAATGAAAGTGAAGCAGATTGGTTTCATCTTGATGTAATGGACGGACGTTTTGTACCTAATATCAGTTTTGGGTTGCCCGTAATTGCTAAAATGCGCGAAGCTACTACCAAACCATTTGATGTACACCTGATGATAGAAGAACCCGGCAAATATGCCGCTGATTTTAAACTGGCCGGCGCCGATCATTTGATTGTGCATTATGAAGCTTGTCCACATCTGCACCGTAATATCCAGCAGATAAAAAATCTTGGTATGAAAGCCGGCGTTGCCATCAATCCTCACACTCCCGTGCAGTTGTTGCAGGATATATTGCATGATGTAGACATTGTATGTATGATGAGTGTAAACCCAGGGTTTGGAGGACAACATTTTATAGATCAAACCTTTCCCAAGATCCAGATGCTCAGACAGCGTATTGATCAACTGGGCTTAAATATCATAATTGAAGTAGATGGAGGTGTTACACTGGCAAATGCAAAAGCAATTATAGATGCAGGGGCTCATTCCCTTGTGGTGGGCACTACCATTTTCAGTAATTCCGATCCAAAGCATGTTATTCAGCAGCTGAAGCATATATAAACTACCTGCTTGTATTAGTAAATATGCTTATTTGGCACCCGTATTATCCCCGGGTTTTAGCGCGCTTCAGGGTATCCTCCTACCTTATTGTAGATTTTCGATTAGCATACGGTAATCCACGGTGGAAAAATGACAAAGGTTATAATAATGGGCAGTAGAACCCGTTTAATGTATGATAATTCCAATTTTATCGAATTTAATTTCTACCCCCGTGAAAAAAGTATCATTAATCGAACCTCAAACTATGGAGAAGGTTGTAGCCATCTGTCAGCAGTATGCGCCACTGGACGAAGCAGGCCAACAAGCGCTGCAAAGCATTATTACGCTGAAGGAATACCGGAAAAATGATTATGTTTTTGAACAGGATCAGTTTTGTGGTGATCTTTTTGTTATTGTGAAAGGCTCTTACCGCCTTTTTCATAAAACAGCTCAAAAAGAGCATACTACATGGCTTGGATATGATAGTCATATCATTTCTTCATTGCATAGCATATTGTATAATACGCCTGCAAGAGAAACCATGCATATTCTTGAAGAAACGGTAATAGGTGTTATTCCTTACCAGGAATTATTGAATCTTAGCCGTCAGTATGCGTCTGTAGATAAACTGCATCGCAGTATTATGAGTTTGTTCATTATGGAAATGCAGGAAAATCTTTTTGCAACAAGGTTTATGGAAGCGGCAGACCGTTACCATTACTTTACGCAAAAACAACCTGAAGCATTACAGCGTATACCGCTTACTTATCTTGCTTCTTTTTTAGGCATTACCAAAGAAAGCTTAAGCCGTATCCGTTCAGGATTCAGACACCGTGATGCGAATTACGGATTAAACAACTCTTACCTGCGTACTGCTTCTTAGTATAGCTTCGTATAGATTTTTTTCTCTTCATTATATTTATTGCCGGCATGAATATGCCGGCAATTTTTTTTATTTTTTTGCAATAAACCTTTAAGTATTATTTAATGGTACATATGTTGTGATGTTTTGCAAACATGACTAAGCATAGTATAAACTAATTGGCTTAAAATTTTTATTATAAACTAACAAGTGTTAAATTGGTAGTAATATTCTCTTAAAAACATTTGCTTGATATGACAAAACTAACCAGTTGTGCCGCACTGGTGTGCTGCATGCTATTTACACTATCTGTTGCCGCGCAGCAGGTATCTATAACCGGTAATGTAAAAAACGCGTCCGACAAATCTTCAATCGGCGCTGTATCGGTAATTATTAAAGGAACTACCGAAGGAACCTTTACAGATAACAAAGGCGGTTTTAAAATCACTTCAACAAAACCGTTACCACTAACACTTATATTTTCTTCTGTTGGGTTTGATACAAAAGAAATTAATATCACTACTGCCGATATGGTGGATGTGGAATTGATGCCTTCCGCTACATTGGGTGAAGAAGTAGTGGTTGCTGCTACACGCACGCCCACAAGAGTGATGGAATCTCCGGTATCTATTGAACGGGTAAGCGCTTCCAATATCCGTAACGCTGCGGCTACAAGTTATTATGACATTGTGGGACAGTTAAAAGGTGTTGATATTACTACCTCGTCGCTTACTTTTAAAACCCCCAGTACACGTGGATTTAATTACTCAGGTAATACCAGGTTTAATCAATTGGTTGATGGTATGGATAACCAGGCGCCGGGATTAAATTTTTCGCTGGGTAATTTTGTTGGCTTAACAGAACTGGATGTAGAAAATATGGAACTGCTGCCCGGAGCATCATCTGCCTTATATGGACAAGGGGGCATTAATGGTACATTACTCATCAACAGTAAAGATCCATTTAAATATCAGGGACTAAGTTTCCAGGTTAAAACAGGGATGAACCATACCGACAAAAGCCAACGCAGTGCGCCGGGTTGGTATAACGATTGGTCTGCAAGATGGGCAAAAGCATTCAATAAATTTGCGTTTAAAGTAGGTTTTGAATTATTACAGGCTAAAGACTGGATAGCAAACAGTACAGTGGATTATGACAGACTCACTAAAAAAACGTCTGATGGTACCCGTCAATCTGATCCTAATTACGATGGTATAAATGTGTATGGCGATGAAACCAATATGCGCGATAATGGGTTTAGTATGAAAAAGCCTTGCACAGTTGGTGCAAGGGCAAACACAGCAGGGTATATTAGGTGCCACGGGAGGTACGGTAGATATTGTGCAGATCATGAATGCAACATTACCCGCTAATGCAACACCACAACAGATTGGTGCCTTTATTGGTAGTTTACCTGCGCCAATTCAAGGTGCAGTAACCAATATGGTTCCTTTTTATTTTGGGTTGAGAAATAATGTTATTCCAGAACAAAGTGCTTCAAGAACGGGATATACCGAAAGCCAGATGGTGAATCCTAATACGGTTAATTTTAAATTATCGGGCAGTGTTCATTATAAATTCAATTCGAGGCTCGAAGCAATTGTAGCAGCCAATTTTGGTACAGGCAGCACGGTGTATACAGGTAGTGACCGCTATTCATTAAAAGACGCCAAAATAGGACAATACAAACTGGAGTTGCGCAGTAAAAGCTGGTTTATACGCGAGTATACCACCCAGGAAAATGCAGGCGAGGCATACAACGCTACTATTACGGCAAGAAGAATGAACGAAGCCTGGAAGCCAAGTACAGACTGGTTTCCGCAATATGTAGCTGCTTATTCACAAGCTAAATTATCAGGGGCGGATGATGCTACAGCACATGGCGCTGCGCGCGCATTTGCAGATCAGGGTCGCCCTATGCCTGGCACGGCTGCTTTTAAAGAATTGTTTGATAAAGTACGTGCTACACCTATACCTGCAGGAGGTTTGTTTCTAGATCGCAGTGACCTGTGGGTAACCGAAGGACAGTATAATTTTAAAGATGTTATCCCTTTTGTGGATCTGATTATAGGTGGCTCGTGGAAGCAATATATTCTGAATTCGAAGGGAACTTTGTTTATTGATTATGATGGTCCGATAAAAATAAATGAATATGGCGGCTATGCTCAGTTAACCAAGAAACTGCTTAATGAGCGATTGACATTGAGTGTTTCCGGCAGATACGACAAGAATGAAAATTTTAAAGGAAGGTTTACACCACGTGCTACGGCATTGGTTAAACTGGCGGAAGATCAGAACATTCGTTTAAGTTATCAAACCGCCTATCGTTTCCCGTCAACGCAACAGCAGTATATAAACCTGGAAATAGGAGGGGGGCAGTTTTTGATTGGTGGATTACCCTGGATACTTGGCTCAACCTTGCCAGGTGGAAAAACAGGACCTAATCTTGGTACGCAACCTGTATATCGTTTAAATAATTCGGCCCAGGTTATCGGAAGCTATACCCCAAGAGAATTAAAGCCCGAAAGCGTAGTTTCTTATGAAGTTGGATACAAGGGGTTGATCGCAAAAAAATTATTGATTGATGTGTACTACTACACCGGTCAGTACGAAAACTTTATTGGTCGCACATTGGTGGCTAAGCCATTGTCTGTTTCTCAAAATCAAATCTACTCTATTGTTGAAAACGCTGCAACAATGTCTTCAGTAAGCGGAGGTGGTGTAAAAGTAGATCCTATAAAAGTGAAAACTTCCGGTTATGGTATAGGGCTTGATTACAGGCTTGCCGGTGGATTATCTGTATTCGCTAATTATTTTCATGATGAACTGGGTAATGTGCCTGCTGATTTCAGCGCTCAGTTCAATACTCCCAAGCACAGGATCAATTTTGGTATTGGGCATAGCGGATTTGGAAAAGATAAGCGTGTAGTGTTTAACGTTAGTGGCCGCTGGCAAGATGCTTTTTTATGGGATGCCGATTTTGCTACAGGTACGGTGCCTGCCTTTACTACTTTAGATGCGATGATTGGTTATAAATTTCCTGTTATTAAATCGCTGGTTAAATTGGGTGCAACTAATGTACTCAACAAATATTACCTCAACGCTTATGGTAATCCACAAATCGGTGGACTGTACTATATAAGCTTTGCATACAACGTTTTTTAGTGTTGGTTTAATGATTGCTTCTATCAAAAAAGTCCCGGGCCAATAAGCTTGGGATTTTTTTGGGCAAACCAGAAAGTCACTGTGACACAAAGTTTCACGAAGATGGTTATTAATACCAATACTAAATGAAGACAACGACCGCAAACAATAAACTATAAATTTCTTTGTGTACCTCCGTGTCTTTGCGCCTTCGTGGTTCTATCAGCAACAATTTATTTCTTTGCCCATTGTAAGCATACTGGCTTTCCTACAGTAATGCGTTTACCCGTAGCGGTTAGTAAGCCTGTTTTGATGTTTCTTTTAAAGATTACTATATTATCGCTTTCCTGGTTGGCGGCTAATAAATACCTGCCGGAAGGATCAATACTGAAATTGCGTGGTATTTTGCCTAAAGTAGGTTGATGACCTGCGAGATGTAATGTGCCGTTTTCATTGATGCTGTAAATGGCAATAGTATTAAAGCCACCGCGGTTAGAGGCATATAAAAACTTTCCATCGGGAGAAACATGAATATCAGCGCTGCCAATAAATCCTTTATCATTTGCCTGCACAGAAGCGATATGCTGAATCATTTTGAATTTTCCATCCGCATAACCATAAGCGTCAACAGCGCCGCCTATTTCTTCTATTACGTAAGCGTATTTGTTATTGGGATGAAAAGTAATATGTCTTGGCCCTGCACCGTCCGGCATTTTTATAAATGGTTCTTCACCAGGTGTTAGTTTGCCTGTAGATGCATCAAAAGCATATATCATTACTTTATCAATGCCAAGGTCTGGTACAAAAAGAAATTTGTTATCGTTTGAAATATAAGTGCAATGCACATGTGGTTTTTCCTGCCTGTCTTTATTTACCCCTGTTCCTTCGTGCCTGATGGTAGTAGTAGCTTCTCCAATTTTTCCGGCAGCATCTACAGGTAATACAGAAAGTGTACCACTACTGTAATTACCAACAAATATCCATTTGCCTGTATGATCATTTACAATATAACACGGATCATCTCCACCGGTTAATTGTTTGTTGATAAACGTAAGCGTGCCTTTGCTTTTATTGAATGCGAAAGAACTTACTTCACCACCATTGCCATTATTGTGATTTTCATTTACTGCAAAAACAAATTTTTCATCTCTTGAAACTGTAAGGTAGGATGGATTGGACGTTTTGGCGTGACTTACAGCTTTGTAGCTTCCATCTTTGCTGTTAAACGTGAATACGTAAATACCTTCACTTTTACCTGAAGTATAGGTTCCGGCAATAAGATAGTTGTCTGTACTTTGTTGTGCATTTGCCATAAAAGCATTGCTGCAGAATAAAAAAATGAGAATATAGATGTTACGCATGATTTATGAATTCAATGATTGTAATGCTGTATTAATGCGTTGGATGGTTTCATCTTCACTGAGGCTTTCCGGTTTAAATGTTTCGCCCGTTACTTTTTCATATAGTTCAATATAGCGATTGCTGATGGTATCAACCCATTCATCACTCATTGCCGGAACTGTTTGTCCTTCCTTACCCATAAAATTATTTTCAATTAACCATTCGCGTACAAACTCTTTACTGAGTTGCTTTTGCCGTTCGCCTGTTTTTTGCCTTTCTTCAAAACCATCGGCGTAAAAATATCTCGAAGAATCCGGGGTGTGTATTTCATCCATTAAGTAAATAGTATCGCCAATCTTTCCAAACTCATATTTGGTATCTGCCAGTATCAATCCATGTTTTGCTGCTATGGATTTTCCTCTTTCAAATAACTGCAATGTGTATTTTGAAAGTACTTCCCATTCTTCCGCTGTAGCTAATCCCTTAGCAATAAGCTCTTCCTTGGAAATGTCCTCATCGTGCCCTTCTTCGGCTTTTGTAGCAGGTGTGATGATAGGCGAAGGAAAGGCATCATTTTCTTTTAGCCCCTCGGGCAGCGTAACGCCGCAGAGTAAGCGCTTACCACTATTATACGTACGCCATGCGTGGCCAACAAGATTGCCACGTACCACCATTTCCAGCTTGAATGGAGTACATTTTTTGCCGATAGCAGCGTTGGGTGCGGGAGTAGATAACAACCAGTTGGGGCAAATATCTTCTGTTGCCTTCAGCATTTTTGCTGCAATCTGGTTCAATACCTGTCCTTTAAATGGAATGGGACGTGGAAGAATAACATCGAATGCGGAAATACGATTGCTGGCAATCATTATCAGCAAATCATTTCCTATGTAATATACGTCTCTTACTTTGCCTTTATAAAAAGCGGTTTGTTGTGGAAATACAGCATTACTCATACGCTAAAATAATCTTGTGGCCGGAACCGGCAAAATTAAGATGCGGAATTGAGATTTGAAGAAGGTTTGAGGTTTGTGGTCTACGGTTTAAGGTATGCTAGCTGTAGCTTTCAGTTATCAGCAACCCAGCTTTCAGTAGTTTAGTTTCAAAATGTAGAAGCGGGCAACTGCGTCTAAGTATCTTTCGTTTCAGTTTTTACGTTTCATGTATTCGTTTCCCTTTTATTCTCTCACGTTTCACGTCTCACGCCATTCACCAGTCAAAATTAACATTGAAATCAAAGCCGATTGCTTACAGCCGCTTGCTTTTTCCTGGTTGATATTTTATAGTATGCTACTATCATCAGTAATATAAAACTGTAGCATACAAAATTGAATATGTCATGGTGGTTGACATTGCCAATAAATTTCAGGCTTTTTTTCCAGGGCTTAAGATTGGCATCCAACGCAACAACCAGTAATCCTATACGCAGGCAATTTAAAAACCATATAGCAAGAAAGCCGCCTATACCCAACAGGATTTTTTTCTTTACAGTAATATGTTGCGCCAGTATAAATGCAAACCAAAAACTGAACACGCCAAGCCCGATGCACTGCCACAACACAATAACCCGGTGACCTCCCTGTTTTGCCCACAGCACATTGTTGCCTGTTACAAAACTGTTTAATCCAAACAGGTGCGCTATAAAATTGGCGGTTTGCGTTAGCGATTCCGTAAGCCAGCCGATATAATTAAAATGTTGTACAAAAAAATCATTGTGCATTTTACCTGGTAACACAAGTTGTACAAAAAAAAGGTTGATATAGTAAAATGCCAGGAACAGGCAAACGAATTTTATAAGAAACCTAAGATCAATATACCTGTTTATTGGTGCGGTTGCAGATTTTATATAAGACAGCATAAATACATTTTGTGGTTACGGGTATACGGTATAATAACCAATTCCTTTGGTTTATTGCTTGCAGCAAGACCAAAGGAATTGGCTTACATTATGCGATTATCAAACGACTATCCTTTTATTTAGAGGTTAGATCGTCGGTCACTGATGCGTCTTTTTTTCTTTTGTCGTACGCTTTTTTAGCGCCGTACGCAATGCCTGCGGCAACTAAAATGCTAACTCCACCATCCAAAGGCACCCCATCAGGGTCTGGTCCCGGATCGCCGGGTTTTGCCGATAAAGAAGGAGCATACATTAAGCAACACACAATGGTCAAAGTTGTCAACAAGGTTTTGAGTTTCATGATAAACGTTTTATAAGGATTAAAATGTCGGTTACAAAAATTGTTTTCTTTTAGCGGTGCATGATTTTTAATACAGTGTGGCTATCCTTGCCGGTTACTCTTACCTGGTAAATACCTGCCGGTACTGACCTGCCAAGATTAAGCTGCTGGTTGACGCTGCCACCGTTGTGCTGAATATTTTTACTGAATATAATCTGTCCTGTGCTGTTTAAGAAATCTACCCTGTATAATCCGCTGTTCATATTTTCAAATTTCAGGTTTACTGTATTGCCTGTTACCGGGTTTGGATAAGCTTTTACAGAAGACATATTTCTCAGCATATCTGTTCCAAGCGGTTTCTTGTTCACGATAATTACAGTGAAACGGTTTTCATCTGCAGATGGGTTGCTGGCATTGCACTGGAAGTAAATTTGTGATACTTCAGTAAGGCTGACAGGTGTAGAAGTATGTAAGAATTTATCTTCGAGTGTAGCGGATTCCGCATCACCAAGATCAATCGGGTTAAATTCAAACATGTAGCCTGATCCGCTCGCATTCCATAACTTAAGGTTAAGTGTATCGCTGCTAGTTAATACATTTCTTCTGTCAACCATTAAATCCCTGCCATTACGGATAATAGCGAGATTCTCTAGTTCGTTCGGCATTTTCAATGCATCCATATTGTCAATAGCATCAGCATAGCTACTGCTGTATGAAGCGAATACTTCATCCAGCACTCCTTTTTCAGCGCCATTTACTACCTGCAGGTTAACTCTTAAACCTTTTGCATTCTTTGCAGGTGCAAATACTAAACCTTCATTATTGCCGGCATCTGACTGCTGATTGCTGATTGCTGACTCCCTGAATACATTGGTAGCAGCAGTAGCAGACTTATCAGATTCTTTAATAACAAGGCTACCCGCAGTGCCTGTAGATTGCACAAGAAATGCTTGCCCACTCTGTATATACTGACTTTCAGGACTAACAGACGCAGGTGTTACATCATAACCTGTGCCGTTAAAGCTGATGTTTACGTAAGCGCCTACACCATTTGCTCCACCCATCTTTGGATCCCACAGCCAGAAGTTGTTCTGCACATTGTTTCTTGTGATGGTGGCAAAGTTGATAGGTGATGCGAAAGGATTAGCCACGGCTGTAAATCCTGCAGCACTTACCGGTATGGTTTGGCTGCCTGTTAACAATGTACCTGTTGCACGCAACGTGGTAACGGTAGCCGGAACAGTATTGTCTCTCATGGTAATGCTTCTGTCGCCTCTTACAAACAGGAAGTATGGTATATTTCCAACTTTAATTACATTGGTATTGCTCACTGCTTTCCATGTATCAGTTGGGTTATCGTATGTTTTGAGAGAAGAAGTACTCATACCCTTTATATTCTGATCGAAACCATTGGCAACAGAACCTACAGTTACATAAGTGCCATAGCCCGGTGCTGGATTAGGAACAAGAGATGCTGTGGTAGCACCTTCCTGCCATGCCTGGAAT
>JBGALP010000192.1:0-12046 GCA_044223805.1 Agriterribacter sp. | reverse complement strand
TTTTCCTGGTAACAGGTATCGGTTTTCCACTTTTCATAATGCCTCTTGCATACATAGGTTGGTTGCTAAACTGTAATGCAAGAAAAAAAGCCTTTTCTAAAGTTCCATTTAACCAGGTAGAAAACATTGGCTTTTATAAAGCTTACATGGACAACAGTTCAAAATGGGCGTTCACAGAAGAAATCAAAGAAGGAAAGCTGAATGGTTTCACACTAACAATGGACCTATCCCAGGAGAAGGGTCATCACTTTATAGAATTTAACATACCTGTAGAATGGAAAAGACTTGATAAAGATGAGTATAATCGTTTAACCGAAAAATTCAAACAGCATACTGCAGAATTTAGAATAGGAAGCCTTGTTAAGCAATATGACACAAGACAAAAAGAATTACAAACAGGCTCTGGTCTAAAACAAGATCTGGAGCTATTCACAGCATTGCTAAGACAGGAAGGCTTTGAGCCAAAAAACTAAAAAGACTCATCGTAATATTTGTTTTAAAATAAGAAAATACGACGAAGAATATGCAGCTTTTGCATAAGCCTACAATAATATTAACTGCCAAAAAAATCAAAAAACATTTTTTATAAATAAACTGTATATTTATCAACGCCTTAAAATGACGATTGTGCTATTAAAATGATTTTGCCGTAGGTATTTTCAGTGTATTCTTTCACTAAAATTGGTCATATGAACATTACACTACAGCAGGTGGTAGACAGCAGCACACTGCTTACCTTTTGCGCATGGATGGTGCATGGATTATACGGTTCGATTGATGTTTCTTTTAAAAAAGCAAAAACAGCCAGGTATTTTAATATGGATACGGGTGAGATAGGAAAACTCTCTCAGCCAGGTGGATCCTTGTATATTGAGCATTCCAACGGCGGACTGATTACTTTTCCCGGTGGCGTATTGATCAATATTATACAAGGATCACCTGGCTGAGAGGAGTTTTCCCTATCTCACCCGTATCATGTGAAAATGCCATTGTTACTGCTTTTAAAAGAGACATCAATCGAACAATCCATCTGCCATCCATGCGTGCAAAGCATTTAAGCAGTGTGCCTGTCCTACCGCGCTTAATATTCATTTAGTGCGTTATTCCTGCGTTTTCTTTAGCTGCCGCTATTGCGGTTTCACACCTGCACGTAGTGTAATGTTCATATGACAATTTTGAATGAAGAATACACTGAAAATACCTGCAACTGGAATCATTTTAATAGCACAATCATCATTTTAAGGCGTTGATAAATATACAGTTTATTTATAAAGAGCAACTAGTTAATATTATTGTGACTTATATAAAGCATATTCTCGTCGTAATTTTCTTGGTACAAAACAAATAATTACGATGAATCTTTAATTTTTTTGGCTCAAAACCTTCCTTGTAGCAATTATGAATAGCTCAGATCTTGATTTTAGACCAGAATTTTGTTTAACAATTCTTTATCTTTAATGTCAGCATTAACAAAACTTCTATTCTTCTGCAGTATGCTGTTGTGCACAGAGTTAAAACGATTATACATCTTTATCAAGTCTTTCCATTCTACAGGTATAATAAATTCTATAAAGTGATGACCCTTCTAAGGACTCGTCCATTGTTAATGTAGAAATATTTCGCTTTACCTTCTTCTTCAATGAACATATTTTGGAGCTGTTATCACATGTAAAGAACTATAAAAGCCAATGTTACATTCTACCTAATTAAATAGAACTTAGAAAGGCTTCTTGCATTACAGTTACTTTAATAATATATATGCAAGACATGAAAATTGAAAATGACATGTTACGAAATAGAAAAACAGGCAATACGTCGAGCAAATTGACGTCAAGTGGAATAATAAAACTATTAAAACACCTCCTGATAATACAAGCGGAATTCAATAAAAATGCCTCCCTAAGTTTGGCTTCTGTTTAATTAAGTATGTCCATGTAAGGTTACTGGCGATGAGGATTTTGATAAAGTTAAATATTAAGAACCCGCCGACAGCAAACTAGGCGGCTTATTCGTAAACAAAAACAGGGCAACAGAGTAAATATATATTCGTTGTGCCTTATTGCCAGCGCCTGTTGTGCAAATGTTATTCTGTTGTCACTAATTTTAATTGCCTACAATATTACGAAATTTGAAATCTCCCGGCTGATAACTTCCTGCTGAAAACTGATCAATCAATGTGGATCGCAAAGCGAAACTGGAACGCACCTTCAGTAGTCCTTCAGTTAACAATAAACTGTTTGCCAGTTTGCTCCGGCTTTCAGTAAAGTAACCTTTTCAGGCCGCAGAAACGCAGACCTTTCCCGCAATAATATCCGCCGCCTTTCTGCCATCATTATTAGCGCATATAGATATGATGAATACATATGGCATGTGCTTCCGTCTACGCATATAAACCATCAATACCATGTACCCGCAGGGCTTAATCCACAACAGACATATTATCTACGCCCATGCGGCAGGTGCAGGAGGGATGCAGCGCGGTTTCTGCATCACGTTTAACCCATTCCAGTATTTGCTCGTCATTTCAACGGCGAGCGACCGCCACCATTAAATTCGCCGACCGCCGACAATTGCGTAATTTGCAGGCGCAACGAATGGCTTCTGTCTCTTCGATCCTGCTCAGTAATTAAATAAAATAACAATTTCTTGCTGGATCCAGATGACGATTTGCACAGACGCCCTCTTGCATCAGATTTCGCCAGGACCAGCGCCTGTAGCCATGATACACCGAAGTAATCATCGTATCGCCACCGGCAAAATGAGAACTGGATAGGATAATCAACGATTTCGACCACTTTATAAATCCACCGCAGCTCGAAAATGACAATTGAAACTGAACCCTTTTTAAACAGCACCCATTAACTTAATGAACTGTTATACCATTTAATGCCGGATACTGCATGCGTATTGAATGTATACTTCGAGGTGATGTCTAGCAAGTTCTGTCACACCAGAGGAAGATCGTGGCGCTCAACACCTGCTATGCTGCGAAGATACCAATGCCGATAATAGACGCTGAGAGAGACGCCTACAGCAGCAATGTAAATATTCCTTTTCGAGGAGAATTAATGGCGCCACCACAGCAAATAATTTCACCTGCCGTAACCTTGTGTAAACTATTCCCTTTTTCATATTCTACTCCTGTCGCGCGTTTGCCCGAGAAAAGAATTTTAGTAGTGAGGGCACCACAGATCACTGTTAGATTTTTCCGTTTGCCTAAAACAGGATGCAGATAAGCATCCGATGCAGACCAGCGTTTTCCGTTTTTAATGTTGCGGTCAAACATGCCAAAACCTTCCTGCTGAAATCCATTCACATCGTCTGTGAGTGGATAACCCGCCTGTTTTGCGGAGTCAAAAAAAGCCTTGAACAAGGGGTTAGTAGCGGGACCGGTTTCAAGGTGCAACGGACCACCGCCGCCACGCCAGGCATTTGTTCCGGCAGTTCTGTTTTCCGACTTTTTAAAATAGGGAAGACAATGCGCATAATCCCAGGTTTCCATTCCCGGATCTTTTGCCCACTTTTCATAATCCAGCGGATTGCCACGAATGAAAATCATGCCGTTAATGGAACTGGAACCACCCAATACTTTGCCACGTGCATGATACACCTGCCGGTTATTCATGAATGGCTCAGGTTCTGATTTATATTGCCAGTCGTAATACTTGCTGCCGATAGGGTAGGTAAGCGCCGCGGGCATATGAATAAAGATATCCCACCACGCATCCGGTCTTCCCGCTTCAAGCACCAGCACTTTATGACCTGGATCTTCGCTTAAACGGTTTGCCAGTACGCAGCCGGCAGATCCGCCTCCGATAATAATAGTATCAAAAATTTTTTCCATCTTAATAAGGGGATTCTACATTTCCTAATTCTACATATACGCTTTTGAGTTGGGTATAATACTGAATAGCTGCGAGGCTGTTCTCCCGCCCTAAGCCCGATTGTTTATACCCACCAAAAGGAAGTTCAATAGGTGTTATGTTGTAATTATTAATCCAGCAGGTACCTGCCTGTATTTGGTGAATCACCCGGTGCCCACGCTTAATGTCGTTGGTAAATACACCTGCCGCTAATCCGAACGCTGTGTTGTTGGCACGTTCAATCACTTCTTCTTCTGAATCAAAAGACAATATAGTGAGCACCGGTCCAAAAATCTCCTCTTTGCAAATATCCATATCGTCACTACAATCCGTAAAGATGGCAGGCGTTAAAAAATTGCCGGAACGGATATCGCGACCTTTGAAATCTTTTTCAGGTCTCACGCCTCCGGTTAGCAATGTTGCACCGGCGGCTTTTCCTGATGCTATAAACCCGGTTACTTTTTCCAGATGTGCTTTACTGATCAACGCACCCATTTGCGTATCGGGGTCTGCCGGGTCGCCTACTTTAATTTTTTCAGTGCGTTCTTTTAATTGTTTCAAAAAAGCATCAAAGATGGTACGCTGCACAAAAACCCTTGTACCGTTGGAACAAACTTCACCTTGCGTATAAAAGTTTGCCAGCATGGCGGCTGATACCGCATTCTGAAGATCTGCGTCTTCAAAAACAATCAGCGGTGATTTTCCACCCAGCTCAAGTGTTACGCGTTTGAGTTGAGCTGCGGCGCCGGCGAATATTTTTTTACCGGTAGATACAGAACCTGTTAATGAGATTTTCGCGATCCGTGGATGACTGGTCAGCATAGCGCCAACCCTTCCATCTCCTTGCACCACGTTAAACAAACCAGCCGGCGCTCCGGCATCCATAAATGCTTTAGCCAGTTCGAGCGCTGTAGCGGGCGTGAGTTCAGAAGGTTTAAAAATCATAGCATTGCCGCAAGCCAGTGCCGGCGCGGCTTTCCATGCGGCGATCTGTAAAGGATAATTCCATGCGCCTATGCCGGCACAAATACCTAAAGGTTCCGGTCTCGTATAGCCGAAGGCATTTTTCAGATCTACATACTCGCCATGTATGCTTGCAGCTATTCCTCCAAAATATTCCAGGGCATCAGCGGCGGAGGTAACATCTACCGCCAGTGATTCCGTAATAGCTTTTCCTACATCCTGCGTTTCTATCAAAGCAATTTGCTCCAACCTCGACCTTAGGATCTCTGCTGTTTTTATCAACACTCTTCCCCGTTCTGCACCTGTCTTGCTATTCCAGGTGTGAAAGGCTTTTTCTGCCGCATCTACTGCTGCTTCAATATCCTGTTCGTTTGCCTGGTAAACTTCGCCGAGTGGCGTATTGTCAGCAGGATTATAATTGATCCAGGATTCCCTGTTTGCAGTTGAAGTTAATGAGCCATTTATAAATTGAGTATATGCCATATTGTTCATGTATTGCTGAAGCACTCGTTTGTCCATCAGTCAATATCTTTTTTTGAAAGTTGTTCCACCAATTGGTGAAGTTTATTTGCCAGCACGTCTTTGGGAATCAACTTGGTTTCGTAGTCAGCAACCAATGCTGGTGATATGTTTCTCGCCATAGCGTATTCTACTACTTCCGTGTCCCTTCCTTTGCAAAGCAAAATACCAATGCTGCTTTTTTCAAATGGCCGTTTCACATCTTTGTCCAATGCCTCCAGATAAAAATTTAGTTTACCCAGAAACTCAGGTTCAAATTCCTGGATTTTGAGTTCAAACAAAACGAGGCACTGTAAATCGCGGTGGTAAAAAAGCAGGTCAGTGTAGTAATCTTTATTGCCTACCTGTAAGCGGTATTGACTGCCCATATAAGTAAAACCTTTGCCCACTTCCAGTATGAATTTTTGCAGGTTTCTGATAAGCGCTTTCTCTAAATCTTTTTCAGAATGCACTTCTGGTAAATCAAGAAATTCAAAAATGTAAGGGTCTTTAAAAATGCCTTGAGGTATTTGTGTCTGCACTGCTGACACAATTTTATCCGATAACATTATTCTTTCAAATTGGGCCGAATTCAAGGCTCTTTCCAATTCAAGGGTTGAATATTTTTCTTTTATCGTTGTCAATAGGTAATATAGCTTTTCTTCTGCTGTTTTGGTCTTTGAAATTATTTGCAAGTGGTTCATCCATCCTATTTGTGTCAGCACTGCTGACACAAATCTATTATGCTGATTATCTGTATTTTTCAATTGTGTCGGCAGTGCTGATACAATTTGTTCAGGAGGTAAATGTGCCGCTGGCAGCGATACTTTTTTAGCTTCAAGCCAAAGCATGAAAGATTCAGATAAAGGAGAGTATATCTCATAAAACTGTTTCATGCGGTACAAGCCCCTGCGGTTAAAACCACTCAAGCCGGGTATTTTGTTTTGAATAAAAGCAGCTAATTCATCAACTGTTCCATCACCCCAAAAACCTTCAGAAACTTTGGTCGAAATAATATTTCCGACCTTGAAATAGAGCAGCACTAACTCTGCATTAACCTTAGCAAAAGCACGAATTCTTGCATCCTGAATAAGCAAGACAATATTTTCAAATTCGGTGCTACTATTTTTCTTTTTCAACTTATCAGTCATCAGTCTATAAAAGTTTGAGGCGAGGCCTTTGACAGTCTTTTATTTTTATTCAATTTAAAATAATAAATAAACCCTCCGATCAATATTAAAGCAACTGTGTATATCCACGCTGCATACTGGTTATACCAACCCTCACCATAGGTAGCCGTGCGTGGCCACGATACATTGATCACCATAAAACTGCTCCACACCAGCGCCAGTATATTCACCGGGAATCCCCATTTGCCGAGATTGAATTTTGACTCATCCTCTCTTCCTTTCCGCTTCAATATAAACCTGTTTTTCAGTTGAACAGCAACCACTATCCAGTAAGCCAGGTTGGCCCACAGTATGGCAATAGAGGTTACCAATTCAAACACTTTTGGAAACTGAAGATTCACAGCCAGGATGATGATGGCTGCGAATCCGCTGAGCAGTGTTGCTAACACTGGTGTTTGGGTTTTGGTGGAAACCTCCGATAAAGATTTACTGAAGGGTAAACAACCGTCGCGGCCCATGGCAAACATTAATCGTACTACGCCGGAATGCACTGCAAACGTGCAGACAATAATCGCAAAAATAACTATACAAAGAAAGAGTTTACCCATTGTATCACCAAGTACCGATTTCACTAACATTGGTAAACCTCCGCTTATATTTCCCAGGTCAGGGTTATTTAAATCGGGAGCTGCCATCAAAGAAAAAAGCAACACCAGTAATCCCGCGATGCCTGCTGCAATCAGCGCCTGTAAAATAGCACGGGGCGCTTTTTTGCGTGGATCATGCGTTTCTTCTGCTAATGTTCCTGCCGTATCAAACCCATATAATACATAAGAAGCGGTTAAGGCAGTAGCTGCCAGTAAAATGGTTATAGGAGGAAAAGATGTGAAGGCAGTGCCTGCATCTTTAATATGTACCACAGCTTCAACGGGTGATCTTACTCTTTTTAAAAACAACAATACTATCAGAATGATAATGCCAACCAGTTCGGTAAATACGCCAATATTATTGATAACCGCCAGGAGCTTTATACCCCGAACGTTGATGATGGTACTTATGACAATCAGGATAGAACCAAGTACAATGGCATTTACAGCAATTGATTTTGGATCATGTATCGTTCCAATTACCTGGAAGGAAGTTGAAATCTGGGGCAGACTCACCTGTAATGCCATCGCCACAGCAGCAAGTGTAACAATCAAACAAGCCAGGTAAATCCATCCTGTCATCCATCCCAAAAATGGGTTGCCGGTAAACTTTGCCCACTGGTATACGCCGCCACTCAACGGAAATCTTGAAGCCAGTTCTGCAAAGCAGAGCGCTACGAGTAATTGACCTATCAATACAAATGGCCAGGTCCAGAAAAACGCAGGACCAGCCACACCATATCCTAAATGAAACATCTGAAAGAGTCCTGTAAGAATAGAAATATAAGAGAAGCCAGCGGCAAAACTGGAGAAGCTTCCCATAGAGCGCTTTAATTCCTGCTTATAACCGAAACTGGCGAGATCTTTATGATCAGTTGCTGGAGAGTCACTCATAATTGCATTAAAGGTTTTGGTCTTATATTTTATCTATGGCAACAACAGTTTTCTATCTGTTGTATATTTTCCAGCGCTATACTGATTTTTATAGCATTCACCGTAATAGCATATTCAATAACAACTTATATTTATGGTTTAGTTAAGTTTTTATATCTGACCCCCAAATTACAAAAAAAATTACCATGGCCTTTGCCGGACTTGATCCAAACTATACTTTACCTGCAAGCTTTTATACAAGCCAAAACATTTTTGAAGAAGAGTTGGAAAGGATCTTCTATAGCAAATGGATTTATGTGGCCTGTGAAGCGGATCTTCCCAAACCGGGCGACTATATTACTTTAAAACTCGGAACGCGGTCGTTTTTTTTACAGCGAGGACAAAATGGAGAAGTACGCGGATTTTATAATGTGTGCCGTCACCGCGGGCATGAATTGCTACAGGGAGAAAGAGGCAACCGCAAAGGCATTTCCTGTCCTTACCACAATTGGACCTATGATCTTAACGGGAAGCTGCTGCGTGCTCGTGGCATGGAGGCTGATTTCCCAAAAGAAAATTTTGGGCTTAATCCTATAAATGTGGAGATTATTGGTGGGCTCATTTATGTTTGTCTCAATTCGCCTGCGCCGCAGAATATAGAAAGGGTGCGAGGCATGCTATCACCTTACCTCGCTCCATACGAAGTAGCTAAAACCAAAATTGCCTGCCAGAAAGATATTATTGAAGCCTGCAACTGGAAACTGGTGATTGAAAATAACAGGGAATGCCTGCATTGTGAAACCAATCACCCTGAATTATTAGTACCACTGTATAGTTCAGGTTTTGGTAAAGGGCTCGATAAAGACAATGTGCAACCTTCAGAACAACGCTTCCAGGATACACTGCAGTTAAAGGAAAAGGAGTGGGGAGGGCTTGGGCTTCCCTACGAGTTAATAGAGTTCCCGGATGATCTGTGGTTTCGCACGGTAAGACTTCCACTAGCTAACAACTGTATATCACACACACTCAAACCGGAGCATGCATGCAAGAAGTTGTTGGGCAATTTTAAAAAACCCGAGGGCAGTGGGCTTTCTTTGTGGACGCATCCTAATTCATGGAATCATTTTTTGAGTGATCATATTGTCACCTTTGCTGTGTTCCCGCTATCTGTTGATAAAACCCTTGTTCGCACCAAATGGCTGGTAGCAGCCGATGCGGTAGAAGGGGTTGATTATAATTTGGACGACCTCACCAAAGTGTGGACACAAACCAATGCGCAGGATCAAAGTCTTGCCGAAGGAACCTATCGCGGCATTTGCTCCGGTGGCTATCTGCCGGGTCCTATTGCCGATGAAGAATATCTGGTTAAACAGTTTCTTTCCTGGTATACCAATCAACTCACTGAAACCCCCGTACACTAATGCCCAAAATTGTAATCATAGGAGCCGGTATTGTTGGCTGTTCACTTGCCGACGAATTGACCGAGCGCGGATATACAGATGTAACCGTTATTGAAAAAGGTCCGCTGTGGGCGCCTGGTGGCTCTACGTCACATGCCCCCGGAGTGGTTTTTCAAACCAATGGATCACGCACCATGGCGCAGTTTGCGCAGCAGACCGTCGAAAAATTATATAGTCTCAAGCATAACGGCGAACCCTGTTTTCTGAAAGTGGGGAGTCTCGAACTTGCTACAACGCCTGAGCGATTGGCAGACCTTCACCGAAGAGCTGGGTTGGCAATATCTGTAGGCATCAATGCAAAAGTGATCTCTGCTGAAGAAGCCTTGCGTATTCATCCTATGCTGGCGCATGATAAAATATTGGGTGCATTGTATGTACCCGACGATGGCATTGCCCTGGCAAAACTGGCTGACCAATTGATGGGAGAGCGGGCTATCAGCCGCGGAGCAAAATTTCTCCACGACTGTGAAGTGCTTGCCATTGATCAGCAGAATGGCCGTGTTACCGGGGTTCAAACCACGCAGGGATCATTCCCCGCAGATATTGTGGTTTCCTGCGCCGGCATATGGGGACCAAAAATCGGCGCGATGGTAGGCATGCCAAAGGCCTTACAACCATTGGCGCATCAGCTCTGCTATACTGCTCCCATGGCGGAACTGGCGCATTACAAAACAGAAGCGGAACTGCCGGTGCTCCGTCACCAGGGATCTGATTTATATTTCAAACAAAGAGGGCACAGCCTTGCCGTAGGCTGGTATGGGCATAGGCCATTGCCTATCCGGTCGGAGGATATCCTTTCTAACGAAAAGGCGGAAATAATGCCGAGTCAGATGTCTTTTACTCTCGAAGAGTGGAAAGGCGCTATGGAAGGTTCGATAGAAGTAATTCCCGCATTGAAAGATGCGGAGATTGCCGAGTCAATGAATGGCTTGTTTTCTTTTACTGTTGATAATTTTCCATTGATGGGTGAGTGGTCTGGGTTGAAAGGCTTTTGGGTAGCCGAAGCTGTATGGGTTACGCAGGGATGTGGCGTTGGCCGTGCCATGGCCGAGTGGATAGTTAATGGCCACCCCACACTTGCGGTGCATGAATGCGATGTGAACCGCTTTGAGCCTCACCAATTGGGACCACAACATATTGAAGAACGCGGCGCACAAAACTATATTGAAGTATACGATCTGTTGCACCCGTTGCAACCTATGGAGTCTCCACGTCCTGTACGCACCACTGGTTTTTATCAACGCCAGCAGCAACTGGGTGGTTTCTTCCTTGAAGCGGCGGGTTATGAGCGCCCGCAATGGTACTCGGCAAATGCAGCTCTTGTGAATCAATATCCCTCTCCTTCGCGTGATGCATGGAGTGCTCAGTTCTGGTCGCCCATTATAGGTGCCGAAGCCCTTGCGGTAAGAGAAGGCGTTGGACTGTTTGATATCACTACATTGAAACGCATTGAAGTGGTGGGTAAAGGCGCATTGGAATTTTTAGAAAAACTGACCACCGGCAACCTGCGTAAAAAGCCTGGTGCTATCACATATTGTCTTTTGCTGAATGAAAAGGCAGGGATCATGAGTGATATTACGGTTATGCGTCGCAGTGAGCATGATTTTTTTATTGGCGTGAACAGCAATATTGATATCAATTACCTTAAACAACTGGCGCCGGATACGGTGCATGTAAAGGATATTACTGCCGGCACTGTCGCGCTGGGACTTTTTGGGCCAAAGTCGAGGGAACTCGCACAGTCTTTAACAAGAGATGATCTGAGTAACGAAGCATTGGGTTATTTCAAATTAAAACATACCTATCTCGGTCATGTGCCTGTGATGTTGGCAAGACTTTCCTACGTTGGTGAGTTAGGATATGAAATGTATACCACAGCCGACCTGGCGCTGAAACTGTGGGATACCATTTGGCAGGCAGGAAAACAATTTGGACTTATTGCAGCAGGTCGTGGTGCGTTCAACTCCATGCGGTTGGAAAAAGGCTATCGCAGTTATGGCACAGATATGAACAGCGAACACAATCCCCACGAAGCCGGACTTTCCTTTGCCGTGCGCAAAGGCGGCGGGTTTACAGGTGCGGAGGCCTTAAGCAAAATTGATCCAACTGCGTTGAACAAAAAATTAGTATGCCTTGTGCTGGATAATCCTCAACAGATAGTATTGGGTAAAGAACCCGTGCTGCATCAAGACAAAGTGGTGGGTTACGTAACCAGCGCTTATTATGGACATACCGTTGGTAAGCCGCTCGCCTATGCATGGGTGCCTGCTGCATTAAGTACTCTGGGTACAGCGCTAACAATACGATATTTTAACAGCGATTACCCGGCAACGGTAGCACAGGATCCGCAATACGATCCACAAATGACAAGATTAAAATCATGATCAACATAATTTTCCGGCTGTTTAATAAAACCTATGGCAAAAAATAAAAAGATAGAAGTTGAGGGTAGAGAGATAACCATTATTCTTGATAAGGAAAACGAGTATATTTCACTAACAGATATGTTGAAAGCAAAAGATGGGGATTTTTTTATTTCAGATTGGCTACGCAATCGAAATACAGTTGAATATCTTGGCATTTGGGAAAGCGTTTACAACCCCGATTTTAAT
>JBGALP010000191.1:0-9837 GCA_044223805.1 Agriterribacter sp. | reverse complement strand
CTCTGGAACGAAAACCTGATTTATTTTTTATTCTACCGACATAATATCCCGCTGGGATATGAAAACAGCTTTTAAGTCAACGGCATTGAATTATCATTAGCAAAAGCAATAAAATAATGTGTATCATTATTAGAGGTTCTATATCTTCACAACTGATATGGAAAACACATTGAAGTCAAAAGATGAGTTAACGCAAAATGGCTTTTCGGTTATACATGATATTTATAATGAAGAAGACATAACACCAATTATCACATGCATCAATGAAGCTGACAAATCCAAAAATACATTTCGAAAGTCAACAGAACTTTTTGCTATCCGGCAGTTTTTAAAAGAAATACCAGCTGTTGTTCCATTGATCTTCAATAAAAAATTAAGGAATGTAATCAGCAAAATTTTTGGCAAAGATTATTTTGTAGTAAAAAGTATTTATTTCGATAAACCCGGAACATCCAACTGGTATGTTTCCTATCACCAGGATCTTACTATTTCTGTTGATAAGAAAACAAATCTTAATGGATTTGGACCATGGACCGTAAAGCAGAATCAGTTTGCCGTTCAACCTCCACTTGCAATCCTACAGAATATATGTACTATTCGTATCCATCTTGATGATACAGATGCAGATAATGGTGCATTGCAGGTGATCCCGGCATCTCACCATAACATTTACAGGCCTGAAACAATTCATAATATGCTGGAGGCGGTAACATGCGCCGTTCCGAAAGGCGGTATTATGATAATGAAACCCCTGCTTATGCATAGTTCCGGCAGAACAGTTAATAATAAAAACAGGCGGGTAATACACATAGAATTTTCAGATGCTGAATTGCCTGATCCTTTGCAATGGTCGGAGAGAATGCAGATAGAGAAATAGTCTTCTGCCAAGGTTCGTGAGAAACCATTGCAGTCAACTTAAGATTGTTATAGATGATTGGTTGTATTTTATGTCCCATAAGGGATATTTTATGGATAGAATAAAATCAATAATTCGTTTATCGTTCCGTTAGGAACGTTTTGTGTTGGAATCAGCATTGCATAAAACGTACCTAAGGCACGCAATCCTTTCATTTCAATATTTCCTACCTATAAAATGTTCCTAACGGAACAACGTTTTGTCTTGTCATTGTTTAAGTTGAAGGCTATGGTTTTTCATAAGCTTTTCACCCTTTGCATCATCGCGCAACTCCTGCATTACTACATAAACAGGAAGGCGCTTATGCCGCTGAAGCAATCTCCCGCCTATAATAGCAGCAGAGCCACCTCCCGGCAATGTTGTGGATTTATGATCAGGAACAGAATCATCATATAATCTATTTCTCCAACAACACATTTTGTACAACGCATTTCTGCCTGTATTTTAGCTATACAATACCATGGTACAATCTTTTTCAACAATATTACATTCCTGGGGTATATGGCTTATCATTATTGGTGGTATGTTTTTGAGTGTGCTGTTCAAAAAACTTACATCTGCCGCTGCTGTAACAGGTGGATTGGTAAGTATAGGCATTTTTGCGGGTGCAGGTTATACCGGCATATGGATGATGGCAACCTTCTTTTTAACAGGTGTATTAGTTACAGCATGGAAGCTGGATACTAAGCAACGAAACGGGTTGGCGGAAACGGATAAGGGTAAACGAAAAGCAGGGCAGGTATTAGCCAATGCGGGTGCGCCTGCATTGCTGGGTTTGTTGGTGTATGCACATTATTTGAGGCAAGATATCGCACATACCATGATAGCCGCATGTTTTGCTTCAGCTATTGCTGATACTGTTTCTTCTGAATTGGGTAATATATATGGCCGTCGGTTTTATAATATACTTACGCTTAAAAAAGATCAAAGAGGATTAAATGGGGTAATTAGTATAGAAGGTACGTTATGCGGATTAGCTGGCAGTCTGCTTATAGCGTTGATATACGCGGCAGGATTTGGATTCTCCAGTCAAATTATCATCATTATTATTATTGCGGGTACAGCAGGCAACCTCATGGATTCTATATTGGGTGGAACATTGGAAAGAAAACATTATCTCAATAACGACGCGGTGAATTTTTTGAATACCTGTTTCGCAGCATGGATCGCTTATGTATGCTATAGTTTTTGGGTATAAAACTTCCGGTTATTTGTAATGATTTTTTTGTGTTTTTTTCATGATATATCACTGTATTTTTATGAAATGGATAAAGGCATTACGGTTATTATCTGTTCTTATAATGGTAGCCACCGCATTCCGGAAACAATCGCGCATGTTGCGGCGCAGCGGGTGCCACATACAATAATGTGGGAAGTTGTTTTTGCAGATAATGCATCAACCGATAATACGAGTGATATTGCTTTGCAGGAGTGGAATAAACATTGTTCTTCTGCCAACAATTTTAAACTAATTGCAGTGAATACGCCTGGCAAGATATACGCTTTACATCAGGCTGTTTCAGAAGCGCGGTATAATTACTTTTTTATCTGTGATGATGATAACCGGCTTGACGAAGATTATGTTGCAAATATGTATAATATTTTAGAGGAAGATCCGCTTATAGGAGCTGCCGGCGGACAAAGCACGGCCGTAACTACCGGAAAGTTGCTACCTGGGTGGTTTAATGAAGTAGCCCCAGATTATGCAGTAGGAAAGCAGTCCGAAGTATCAGGGCGATGTGACGGAGCGTGGTTATTTATGGGGTGCGGGACTTGGGAGCAGAACTACATTGTATAAAAGAATGTATGAAAATTTTCCGTCGTTGCTAACCGGTCGTAATGGGAATTTACTTACAGCAGGTGAAGATTCAGAGTATTGTCTCCGTATTGTTTTATCAGGTTACAAACTTTATTATGATTCACGATTGCGGTTTGAACATTTTATTCCTGATAACAGATTGGAAGAAAATTATAAAAATGCTCTTCTAAAAGGGCTTGAAACAAGTGATATTATTTTAAATAAGTATCGCTTCGCCAGGCAGATGCAACTAAAGTATCATTCCAAGCGGCTGAAAAAAATTGCGGCATTATTTACTACAGCGGTAAAAATGTAATTCAATTTCACAAAAAAGAAAAATTAGAAACAGGCAAAAGCTACAGCTTCTTTTACCTTTCGACACAAAATATGATGCCCAGCTGTCAGCTATTAAAAATTTATATCTGCTCGGGTTTAAAAAATGAAAACTATTTCTTTTTAAATTTTTTCATAAACCATATTTTAGCTTTAGTGTGCCAGGGCAATATAGTCTTGCATTTTTTTACAAACCTTCCTGAAGTATCAAATCTCGACAAAAAAGCATGGTATATAAGATTGTTGTAAGTGGTGCCGGGTCCGAATTTTTTATGTTCAGGATGATATAAATTCCATTGCTCCTCTTCCATATGAGTAGGCCACCAATAATGTATATTCCCGCCATTTTTAATAACATGTTCGGTAAGGTTCTGACCCACGTCCATGTCATCCGTCTCATTCATATCCGGGTAGCCTAATTCTTAAATAAGTTGTTGATATTCCGAAAAAGAAAGGAGATACGTATAGGTTTTTGCCTCTCTTAAATGGTTAGCGGTTTGTGCTGCTCCTGCAATGGTTTGTGATTTCTGTATGTCTGCTATAAGTTTGCGAAGCCAATCTTTGTTTATCGGTATGCAATCAACATCAAAGAAAATAAGATAATCCGTATCTGTTAATGGTACGGCAAATGTGATTAAGGAAATTTCCGTGCGTTATTTGTTCATCTACAAAATGGTGTATGGTAAACCCCAGGTGATTGAATACGGCTTTTTGGTACAGCGGTACTACAGCAGGTACTTTGCTATTATAAAAAGAAAATATTTTAAATGAATATGTTGAGTTCGATCCATGTGTCATTGTGGTAATTATACTGCTGAGTTTTTATTAAAGATATTACTGCGGGTTAGCTTTAAGCAATCTTTAAATACTGTATGGTTTTTTTTACAACTAAAGGTAAAGGTATTTCTAACGCGAAATAAACCCCTGCGTTTATGCCAATAAAAAAAATATAGTTAAACATTTGTTCCGGGTCCGGCTGCGATTTTGCCCTGATTAGTTTTTTAATTGCCTGTCTGCTGAATTTACCGGGAGAAATAATTATTTGTTCAAGTGTTGTTTTATATTCTGGAAATACCTGCATCATACAGGTGTAATAACAGGAACTTGTTGAGTAAGTAAGCTTTTGCAGATATTTACTGTTGTTTCTGTTTGCCGGTATAATATGCGTAAGTTTTAAACCCGGAGACACGCCTGCCGAATATCCTTCCTTAATACAAAGCAATACCATCTGCGTGTCTTCGCCACTGGTAAGGGCAGCGCCTTTTCTTCCTGGTAATGTAAGTATACCTGCATCTACAAGGGCAACATATTTTTTTAATAACGGCAAATACATGCATAAACCACTTCCATATGGATAACAGGATTGCCATTCTTTAATGTCTGCAAAAGCTATTTCTTTATCGTGTCGTTCCTGGAAGGTGGTTCTGGCATAAGCTTCCATTCGTTTATCTATTGTTCCTAAAAAGTTTACATCAACATTTCCGGGTCCCCATGCACCTACCTGTGGGTAAAGCATATTCAAGTTTTTTAATTCCTGTATATAAAGTGTATCAGGCTCATTGTCGTAATCAAAGAAGATAAGATATTTTCCTTTTGCTTGTTCTATTGCGGCAATACGTGCATATTGTAATCCTTGTTCCTTAACATAAGTAATGGTGATTGAGGGAATTTTTTTGAGGTAATCCTGTACATACAAATGATTGCCTACCGGAGTGGAACTATTGTTGTCTATTAACAAAAACTCAGTATTTGTATCCCGGAGATCAAGATTGCTGATCGCGTTCAAACATCTGCTTAGTATTTTTTCATCCGGGTTGTACGTAAAAACAACCACAGTATAATCTATATCAAATTTATCTTCTGGCATGTATACATGTTTCAGTGGCAACTGCGGGCAAAGCTATATGGTTTTTTGAGCTATCCACAGTGAATCAAATTGCCTGTAAAACCTGAAATTTTTAGATGTTGAAATCAGGTTATCAATCACATAGGTTGGACCAAGTTCAGGTCTTTCATGATAGTAGTCATGAAAAGCAATATAACCTCCCGCAACAACTTTATGCGCGTACATATCGTAATCATTTTTGCATCCCTCAATTGAATGATCACCATCAATAAACAGAAAATCTATTTTTTCAAAATCTTTGCTGAATTGCGACGAGTAGCCTTTGTTAATCGCGATTTTATTTATCACATCAAGTTGAGTCATGGTGGCTTTAAAATTTTCCAGCAAATCTTTATTGCCTTTTTTCCTGTTGTACTCATCCTGGCTTTGAGTATCCAAGCCTCCGTCGGCATTAAATGGATCAATAGCGTACACCTTTCCCGATCGTAAACCTTTTGAAATGCAGTAAGTGCTTTTACCTTGCCAGCTCCCAATTTCCACCACCGTTGCATTTGGCGTTAACTTAGATGCAACCAGGTAAAGCCCAAGTGCTTCCTGGTCAGTAAGCCAACCGTCTATATCGCGAAAGGAATGAATTTTTTTTAAAATAGATCGTTCTTTCAGCTTTTGAAACATAACACTATTTTACTTTAATGGATGCAACGTTATTTGTTTTAGGTAGATCAACCTGCCGGTACGTTATTTGCAAGCGGTTAATAACAGGTTGCAAATAAGTTTTTTAGTTTGCAACTATAAAAATAACCTGCATGTATGGTACAGAAAAGAAAGTAAGCAAAGATACATGGATCAGCATAATAATTGCCACCTTTAATGCCGAACGTTGTATACAGGAATGTCTTGATTCAATCAGTAATCAGCAGGTTGAAAATATAGAAATTATAGTTATAGATGGAGGAAGCACGGACAATACAGTACAATTGTTAAAACAATTTAAAAATGTAAAGCTTTCCTGGATCAGTGAATCAGATAAGGGCATTTACGATGCACTAAATAAAGGTGTGGCAATGGCTAAGGGTCGTTGGTTGTATTTTTTGGGGTCAGATGATCGCTTGTTGCCGGGGTTTACAGATATGATGAATAACCTGGAGGATGAAGACGCAATATACTATGGTGATACTGAAACATATTACACGGGTGATAAGCCTTCTTTTGAAGTACTGCATGGCGAGTTTAGTACATACAGGCTGGCTAAGTATTGTATTAATCACCAGGCCGTAATATACCCGGCAAAACTTTTCTCAAAATATCATTACAATCTTCGCTATAAAGTATTTGCCGATTATGCGCTTAATATTCAGGCATGGGGCGATCCATCTTTTAAAAAAATATATCACCCTGTTAATATAGCAGTATATCATATGAGCGGATTTTCATCAACAGAAAAAGATGAAATTTTTAAAGAAGATAAACCAACATTGATCCGGCGGTATATGGGTTGGGGAATGTACCTGCGCTTTTTATATAAGCGATATAAAAAAAAGTTATTGGGGCAAAAGGGATTTGAGTAATCTGCAACAACTTTGGGCGATATCAGCCATCAGCTTTTTCTGCCTTATTACTACTCTCCTGCCTTATTTATGTTATTTTGCGCTGATATTATTATGAAGCCAACTATTGATGTAGTTATTCCTTCTTTTAGGTTAGATGAGCAATATATCTTACCTGTTCTTAAACTTGCCAATCCTGTAAATACTGCGATAACATTTTATTTAATAGTAGATAACCCTGTTATTGTTATTCCAACTGCTATACGGGAATTGGCAGATAATAAACGAGTACATATTTTAATTAACGAAACAAATCTTGGCGCTGCCGAAACGCGCAATAAAGGAATAGCAACTGGAACAGGTGATTGGATTTTATTTCTGGATGATGATATTGTGGTGCAGGATCAATTATTGTTTACCTATGCTGATGCTATTGAAAAATATCCCGGAGAAATTGGTTTTATTGGTATGATTGAATTGCCCGAACCGGTTACTGATTTTACAAAAGCAGTAAAGGCAAGTGGGTCAATGGATGTTTTTGGAATAGCTGCCCGAAAGGCTTCATTTGCATGGGGCGCAACAGCAAATATAATGGTGCGTCGTTCTGCAATAGCGGACATACGTTTCTCACCGGAATATCCAAAATCAGGTGGAGGAGAAGATCTTGATTTCTTTTTAAATATAAGAGAGCAGAATGGATATAAAGATTACAAAACGCTGCCTGGCGCTATAGTACAACATCCCTGGTGGAATAATGAAAAAATTAATTTTTCCCGCCCGTTCAGGTATGGACGCGGAAACAGCAGGTTGGGAAAACTTAATCTACAATACACTTACAGAGATCTGTTGAATACACCTGAAACATTACTGGTTTCATGTATAGTATTGGTAATTGTTTTGTTACTGAAACCTGGCTGGATTGTTCCTGTATTATTATTTATTGGAGGTGCTGTATTAATTGAATTTATAGCAAGCGGTATTCAAACTATTAAACGCAGCAAATCAGCCAATTTAAAAATGATAGTATACGTAGTTATGTTAAGGCTTGCTCAGGAAGCTGGTGTATTATGGGAAGAATTAATAAGAATGGAATGGTGGCGCATAGGAGAAAGGTTTAACGATAACGGTGAGATCAATAAAAGAAACATATACAGGTCAAACACCTATAGAATTGTTAAATGGATTTTATACCCGGTTTTAGTATGGCTTATATTATGTGCATTTAAACCTGTGCGAGGCCGTTAGTAGAAAACCTTCTTTTGTATAAAATGGTTTCTTTATAAATAGTTTCATTTACGCGCACATGGTAACCTGAATTGTGATGATGATTAAGATGATAGCAAATGGCAGCGAGTTTTAAGCGGCGCTTTTTTACTCCTGAATTAATCAATCTTGCTGCGAATTCATCGTCTTCCCAGCCCCATCCATAAAAATGATTATCGTAACCATTCACGGCCACATAGTCTTTTTTCCAAAAAGCAAGGTTGCAGGCCTTTATGTTTTTAGCGCTGTTATTATTCCCTTTAAGCAGCCAAAGCCATGAGAGTGCCGGAAAACGTAAAGCATTAATGCGGTTTTTTATGCCGCTTGAAAGGAAATTAAAACAGGCGGGATGCCCTCCCAGTACTTTGCTGGTAACCTCATCGTTGAGTATGGTGCGGCAACCCTGTACAAATGTTTTTTCTTTTGCAGCATTCACATGGTCTTCAATAAATTTTTCATGCAGAATAATATCTCCGTCAATCTGAATAATGTAATCGCTGTCTGCCAGCTTCATTGCCTTATTCAATATTTTACTTTTCCGAAACCCTTTATCCTTTTGCCACACATGTTTAACAGGCATGGTAAAATGTCTTTTAAATTGATTGATCAGTTGCTCTGTTTCATAATCTGACCCATCATCTGCAATAAGAATTTCGTTAGGTAAACGTGTTTGTTTTTGTATGCTCAATAATACGTTCTCCAGCGCCTTTGTCCAATTGTATGTAGAAATTAATAGACCTACAGAAATATTTCCGTTCTTCATATTATAGTGTCTTTTAAACCCTGTTTACAAAATCTTATAAACCAAAACCATGCTATTTTTTATGCCAAACTCAATTTGAGCTGAAAGTTTGCATATCTATCAGTTTTTTATATAAACCGTTCCGATATATCAAATCCTGGTGTGTACCTTCTTCCACTACTTTACCACTTTCGAGTACTATAATATGATCCGCATTTTGAATTGTACTCAGTCTGTGTGCAATAATGAGCGAGGTACGGTTCTTCATCAAATTGTTTAAAGCATCCTGCACCATTTTCTCTGACTCCGTATCGAGCGCAGACGTTGCTTCATCGAGCAACATTATTGGAGGATTTTTTAAAACTGCCCTGGCTATACAAATACGTTGCCGCTGCCCACCTGAAAGTCTAACGCCTTTGTCGCCTATATTCGTATAATATCCATCTGATGTAGCTAAAATAAAATCGTGGGCATTGGCAATTTTAGCAGCGGCTTCAACTTCTTCAATAGTTGTACCGGGTTTTCCGAAGGCGATATTGTTAAAAATACTATCATTAAAAAGAATGGTATCCTGGTTTACAACACCCATCATTGCCCGCAAAGAGTTGATGGATACCTCGTCCACAGGCACATTATCAATAAAGATATGTCCGGAAGCAGGTTGAATAAACCTTGGAATCAAATCCATCACTGTTGATTTTCCGCCGCCTGAAGGACCTACTAGCGCTACAGATTTACCTTTAGGTATAGAAAAGTTAATGTTATGTAAAACTTCGTTGTCGCCATAAGAAAAGGAAACATTTTCAAAACGAAGGGCATGTTCAAATGCGTGAATATCTTTTGCACCCGGTTTGTCAACAATGGTGGGTTTCTCATCTATTAAGCTTAGTACTCTTTCGCCTGCTGCAATGCCTGAGTGAATATTTCCAAAAGAAGTAGTGAGGGCTTTTGCCGGCCGCATGATTTGTGAAAACAAAGCAATATATGCGATAAAATTTGCCGCATTCAGATCTCCGTTCTTCGATAAAACCACCGATCCTCCATATAAAACAATAGCCGCAACCATCATTACACCTAATGATTCGGAAACCGGCGGTGCCAATTGCTGCCGCTTGGCCATGGAACGGATAATTTTAGAATAGTGTTCATTTTCACTATTAAAACGGTCTGTTATGAATTTAACCGCATTAAAAGATTTGATTATACGGATGCCATTCAATGCCTCATCAAGATAACTGATCATCATTCCATAAGACTCATGGGAAGCGGTTGCCTGCTGCTTTAATCGTTTAACAATTTTTGATATGATGAAAGCTGAAACAGGAATGATAAGCGTAGATACCAAGGTGAGTTTATACGAAATAATAAACAGCATAACCAGGTAAGTGAGCA
>JBGALP010000190.1:0-11512 GCA_044223805.1 Agriterribacter sp. | reverse complement strand
TTCTATATTTTATGTACAGGAATAAGATCTTTTTAAGAGTTTAATGATTGACATGAATCAATAAAAAATATAGAGTGTTTTATACACTTTGTCGTATTAACCTGATTGAATGATGTTTAACAGTTGATTTTAATTTTTATTTGTCTGGCTCCCTTTAACTGTCTTGCACTAACTGGTTACGGATATTAATTTAGGGGTTACAATATAGGCATATGTAATGGTTATATTGTTCACTTTAATTCCCAGCCCCTTATGAAAGCGTATAAAATCTTGTACCCTCTTATTGCTACAGTCATGCTTTTTGCATGTGCTAAAAAGCTAAATGAATTGAGCCCTACGGGCGACAATCCATCTACTACAAAGCCACAGACAGATTCTACAGCAACAAATACTGAAGTATCCTGTGGGCCAAATTATGGTGACTCCGTGCTTTGTTACCAGCTTTTGGCTTCCGGGGCAGATTATAAAATTTCGCCCCTTAATAATCCCGGAAAAGGCCGGTATGTTTCTCAGCCTGAAGGATTGGTAATAGACAATAACACGGGAGAAATAAATGTTACCAAAAGTGAAAGCGGGTTGGCATATAAAGTTGGTTTTATAGCCGAAGGCGCAACAGATACCTGTTTTACTAAAGTAATTACTTCGGGTATAAACTACCTGGACGGCATATATGTACTGAGTGATAATGATACGCTGGCTGTACCTGTGTATAATGGTAGTGTGAGCGGTGGCCCTGTATGTGGCTCGGGTGGATTATTTGCCGGTTGCGAATTTGATGATGATGATGATGACGATAATGGAAATGGTACTGCGGATGAGCCACCGGCGGGTCAATCATGTAATTCTAAAAATATAAGGGTAGATACCCAGAATGGTATAATAAGCCTGAAACGTTCTGTATTAGACGGAATATTTGGCAGCCTTACGCCTAATAATGGCAAAACGGTTAATGCTACACTATATTACCGGTTAGATGACTGCAGTAATAAAGCTTTGAGAAAGATAGACCTGAGTTTTACCTACTACAGTAAACTTTCTGATGTACCCCAGGCACTAATTGATGATATTAATAACACTGTTAAAAGCATTCTGGGTTTATTGTTCCGCTCTAACAAGGAAAAGGTGGCTAACCCGCGTCCGCCGCATATTGTGGTGGTTGCCAACAGGTAATGCAAATTTTGATAATAATTAAATGATTTTATCGTTTGTTAAAGGTGATCGGAAGATCGCCTTTTTATGCGTAAACAGGGCTTATTTATTGTCTTTTTTATTCTTTGCTTCCTCTTCTCCCGATCAGGAGACCCGGTTTATATTGGTAGAATAAATCAATTATACAAGGCTGCTGACAGCTTGTTTACCTTATCTCAACCTACCGATGAAACAGATAGTGAAGCAAGAAAAAATTTTGACGAAATTATTGCTGCTGCTGAAAAAGATGCGGCGCTGCCTGATAGTTTTGTTTTTAATGCTTTATGGAAAAGAGGCGTATTGGAAGAAATTTTAGGCAACCAGCAAAAGGCAAATGTATTTTATCTTCAATCGCTAAAAGTTGCCGGTGAAAAAGCCGTAATAAGCGACTCTCTGGAATTTAAACCGCTTTTGTACGCCGGCGGTATTTATTATCGCGAAAATAAATTTGATTCTACCCGTATTTTATTGGAGAAGGCTCAAAGGCTTACAGAAAAATACAGGTTTACCGATGAACTGGAAAGGTTATACAATATTCTTGGTGCTTTGTATTTTGAAGGTGGCAATTACCTGCTGAGTAAAACATGTTTTGAAAAAGCATTGCAGATTATAGAGAAAGACGATAATAATGCAGGAAGAAAAATAAATTTTGAAACCAACATCGCTGCTTCCTTAAACCGCCTTGGGAGGTATGAAAGAAGCGCTGGATAACTACTTCAAGCTTTTAAAATACAAGAAGTATACAGAGGATATCTCACTCAATATAGGAAGCATTTATATGGCAATGCATAAATACAACGATGCCTTGCAATATTTTCATGCCAGTAAAACAGCTTCGCGCATTGATGTATATAATTATATTGCTAATGCTCATTTAATGTTGCATCAATATGATTCTGCCGATCATTATCTGCAACTTTTTGAAACCAGCATTCAATCAGATAATAAATCGGTTAACAAAATAGCTATAGGATTGCATAGTATTTACACAGGCGATTATAATGTTGCTCAAGGAAATACAATGCAGGCTGCAGAACAATACCAGCAGGCGATTATGCAATTAATGTATGATTTTACAGAAACTGATGTGCATAAAAACCCGACAGACTTTTCTGGTACTATTTCATCGTTTAATTTATTTAATGCCCTTATAAAAAAAGCGGCATGCTTTGAAAAGCTTTATCAGCAAAATAGAGAAGTAAAAGATTTGCAGTCTGCAATGGAGGCTTATTTTTCTGCAATAAATCTTACAGATTACCTGGAACGCACAATGGATTCTGATGAATCAAAGATCTTTTTGAAGCGTAACAGTAGTATGGCCTATAATAAAGCACTGGATATGGTAATGCTTTTATATAGACTTAACAATGATAAAGAACTTTTGTGGAAAGCCTATACCATTATTGAGCGTAATAAATCATCAGTATTAGTATCTAACCTTAAAGCTTTTGAAATTAAAAGCAAAATGCAGGTGCCCGAAGTATTGCTGCAGGCTGAAAAAGATCTTAAATACAGCATAGTGAGAGCTGAAATAAGAATGGACAAAACTTCGGGAGATACGGCCAGCCAGGAGCTGATAAAAGAAAAAAGAAATGATGAATTGAAATTGGCGGAAGTGCAGAAGAAAATAAGATCTTATACAGAAACAGATGAATTAAAAGATGATAATTTATCTTCTCACCAGGCATTTTTTAAAAAGAACCTGAAACCGGAAAGCGCTATACTTGATTTTTATTTTAGTGACAGTTTGCTGTATGTATTCGCTATTACCAATGAAGATATAAAACCCAATATAATACCGGTTAAGCATATTAACCTTGAAGGGGTAGAACATCTGCAACGAGCCATGCAACATTTAGAAAGTGTTAAGCAGCAAACCTCTGATTCAATTGTGCAGCAACTGTTTTCAACACTTATTGAGCCACTATCTCCATTTATAAAAGACAAGAAAGAGTGGATCATCCTGCCAGACCGGATATTTTATTATTTCCCTTTTGAGATAATTACAAATCCTCGAACCAGCCGGATGTTAATTGAAGATTATGCGCTGAGTTATAATTTTTCAACACAGTTTATAGCAGGTAAAGCTTTTGGAAATAAAAAGGAAAATCCTAAGTTGATAGCGATGGCACCTTTTATTTCAAAAGGGTTGTACTCCTACGTTGATTCCATTTTGTTAGACAGGCTTCCGGCAACAAGCATGGAAATAAATGGATTGAAGGGAAATATTTTAAAAGACACTACCGCTACAAAAACGCAATTTATTAAGGCTGCTAATCATTATGATATTCTGCATTTGGCTACGCATGCAGTAATGGATGGTGGAAATCCTTCGCAATCTTATATTGCCTTTTACCCTGAAGATTCAACACGTCCTGATAGTTATAAACTTTATTTAAGTGAATTGTATAGTTTGAATCTTGACTCAACACATCTTATGCTTTTGAGCGCATGCGAAACCGGTGTAGGGAAATTTGTAGAAGGAGAGGGGGTTATGAGCCTCAGTAGAGGAGTGTTGTATGCGGGTTGCCCTAGTGTGGTAACAACACTTTGGCCCGCCAACGATCAGTCTACAGCGTATATAGTTAATCATTTTTACAGGCACATGGATGAAGGAAATGATCTCACTACTTCATTGCGTCTTTCCAAGTTGGATTTTATTAAAGATTATCCCAGGCAGAGTAATCCATCTTATTGGGCGCATCTCATACTTGTAGGTCAAACACAGGCATTATACAGTTCATCTTTCCAATTAAATATTCCTTTTGTTGTTACCATAGTTGCTGTACTGGCATTGGTGGTAATGTGGGTAAGAAGGTGGATGGTGAACAAAAAAAGAGCAACGCCCTAATCCCTATACTTTACCGGTTTTAACAAAGCCGGGAAGCAGTTTAACTGCTTCCCGGAATTTTTTTTAGAGGATGTTATGAGTGTGTATTAATGGTGCTCTATTGAATATGAATTTGTTTTTGAAAGGATCTGGATAATGGTTGATCATTATATTGGTAACGGCTTCTCAAAAATTAGGGTAGGTTTTTCAGGATACGGGTTGGCTCTTTAAAGGAATATCAGTAAGATCTAGCAAGTGTGGATCTGGCTGGTGTTTTACGGATATTGAATTTGAAAAAGTTTATGGTGTTTTTCAAGGGCTAACATGGTCTTTACTGTAATCACGCAAATAAAGAACTTCATTTAGTAGTAAACACCATACTTCTTTTAGTAACCAATTCTTTCAAAAAATTGCTGCTTGAATGGCTTTATTAAAAAAACATTAGCAAATGCTAATGTAATTATTGAAGTGAGGCAATGTAAAAAAGAAACTTTGCGGTGCGCTATGTTGGGATAATACGCCCTATTGTTTCCATGCCAGTATTTTCAATTGTAATGAACTTATTTTTTTTGCCTGTGCATAGTATGCATGTGCAGGGTTCGATTTTATAACCTGAAGTAAAGTTGCTGCATTGGGTGCATCGTTTAACTTAAGATAAGTTAATGCCAAATAGTATTCGCTTTCTTCCTTGTATAATTTGTTGGTTGTAGTTTGATTTGCTGCTGATACTTTTTTAAAGTAGCTCACAGCATCGGAGGCCTGATTAGCTTTCAGGCACGAAATGCCTGCAAGAAAAAGATCTTTTTGTATAGGCACGTCTTCAGCTGAAACCATATTTATCACTTCCTGCCAGTTTTGTAATTTATATTGTTGTTCAATAGTTGTGGTTTTTGAAGCGCCTCTCGATACCGGCAGGTCATAATCACGAAAGCCTTCAGAAAATAATTTGCCTGGTGTAGCTGTAATGTAAACCATCGCTATATATGATATGCATACAAGCAACAATATAGCAGCAACTCTTAAAGCATAAAAGCTTATATTATGTACTTTAGCAACAGGCTTTACAGCATTATTTTCGAACCTGTTGAAAAATAACTTTTCGCTACATTTCCTACTTGTGCATGCAAAGCGGAAAGTTGAACGGAAGATACCGCAAGTGTCATGTATTCGTATTCTTCCTGAAGATCTGGGTTCTCCTGCAATATTTTTTCCGCGATATTCTTTTGATCATCATCCAGCTTACCATCCAGGTAGGCTTCAATTAAATCCAGCTTGTCGTTAAATTCGTTGTTCATATATTATTTTCTTTCAGCGTTTCAATAATGCTTGTATTGCGCTTTACTAATGTTGTCAACGCTTTAAGGCACTTATGTTTTTTATTTCTGATTACCTGTTCGTTATCATAATCAGTTTGCTCAACAATCTCTTTCATAGAAAGATTTTCATAATAGAAGAGCGTAAGAATTTTTTTGCAACTTGTCCCCAACATCTCAAATACATTCATCAGTTGTTGTTAGCCTCCTTGTTTTCTATCGCTCCGGTTATTACTTCCTCATCCTGTAATCTTACTGTTTCAAAGGTCTTATCTCTTTTTGCTGATCTTCCTCTCTTCTTCACTCCATCTAGCCATGTATTGCGCGTCATTACGTGAAGAAAGGTTTCTTTATACTTGAGTTCCCCTGAATTTATTATTGCGGATAAATCAATAAAATTTACTACTACTTCCTGCACTATATCCTGGGCATCTTCTGCGCTGCCATTATTATATACAACCAGGTTACTCAGGTATTCAAAGTGTTCTTTGTAAATAAATGCAATAGCATCATTCAACCTTGCATTAGTTTGTATACAATCAATCAATTCAGCATCGCTGAACTGCCGGATAATATGCATCAGATACAGTTTATAGTCAACACAACATGTGCAGATGTAACTATAACGGAAAAAAAATTGAGTTATTTAATTATCAATGCTTTACAAACAAACCCGGAGTAATAATTGATATATGATAACAGTGAATATGATTTAATGAGAATTCAGTTGGTGACATTATGGCGCGAAAGGGAGATGGCACATTTATTGATATTGATGTTTAAACATCAAAAAAACAATTAAAACATCAACAATGTCAACAACAAAATGGGTAATAGACCCTTCACACAGTGAAATAGAATTTAAGGTAAGACACCTCATGATTTCTAATGTAACCGGAAGTTTTAGAAGTTTCGAAGGCGAAGTAGAAACCGACGGGGATGATTTCAGTAATGCAAAAATTTCCTTTTCTGCCAAAGTTGATTCTATAACTACAGGAAATGAACAAAGGGATGGACATTTAAAGACAGGTGATTTTTTTGAACTGGAAAAGTATCCGGAAGTTTTGTTTACCGCCCAGGGCTTAAAGAAAAAAAGTGATGATGAATATGAGATGGAAGGAGATTTAACTATACGTGGTGTAACAAAAAAAGTAAAACTGAATGTTGAATCCGGTGGCATAGTTAAGGATCCGTGGGGACAAACAAAGGCTGGGTTTTCTGTAAAGGGAAAAATAAACCGTAAAGATTTTGGATTAAATTGGGGAGCCGTTACCGAAGCGGGTGGAGTAGTAGTAAGCGATGAAGTAAGATTAAGTGCTGAGCTTGAGTTTGCAAAACAATAAATTTACCATACAGATTTACTTTAAAGGATGCTTATGGCATCCTTTTTTTTTGGTACGAATTTCATAAAGCTGTGCTTGAAATTATTTTTGATAAATGCTTTGAAATAAAAATACAATGATATATTTTTGATATCAAAATAATATCATCTTATTATGGAGAAGATTATGAAACCTTTTCGGGCTACCTCGCATTGGTGCTTGCCATTCTTGGATTTTTAGGAGCAATTTTCTGTATAGCGAATAGTCGCGGTCAGACATCAATGCTTATACCAGGCATTCTTCTTTTATTAGTAGCTATATTTTTAATAAAAGGAATAATGATTGTAAACCCCAATCACTCACGGGTATGCGTATTCTTTGGTAAATATGTGGGTTCAGTAAAAGATAACGGACTGTTATGGGTAAATCCTTTTTACACTACTTATAAGGTTTCGCTTCGTGCGCAAAATTTAAACGGTCAGCAACTAAAAGTAAACGATAAGATGGGTAATCCAATCGAAATTGCGGCAGTAATAGTTTGGCAGGTTAAGGATACATATAAAGCATCTTTTGAGGTAGCGGATTATCAGCAATATGTAGGCATACAAAGTGAAGCTGCAGTACGGCATTTAGCAACAAGCTGTCCTTATGACCAGTTAGAAGACGAAACTGCCAGCATTACATTGCGCGGCGGTGGAGAAAAAGTAAATGAATTGCTTGAAGAGGAATTGAATGAAAGATTATCACCTGCCGGCATCATTGTTAAAGAAGCACGAATAAGTCACCTTGCATATGCGCCTGAAATTGCAGGTGCTATGTTGCAAAGACAACAGGCTACCGCTATTGTAGCAGCCAGAACAAAAATTGTTGAAGGCGCGGTGGGTATGGTTGAGCTGGCGTTGGCTGAATTAAGCAAAAAAGCCATAGTAGAGCTGGACGAAGAAAAGAAGGCAGCTATGGTAAGTAACCTGATGGTAGTTTTATGTGGAGAAAAAGCGGCTACGCCAGTTTTAAATACCGGTAGTTTGTATCATTGAGAATAATAACGGAATGGCAGAAAAGAAAACATTTGTGTTGCGTGTTGACAGTGAGATGTTTAAAGCGCTCGAAAAATGGGCTGATGACGAATTTCGCAGTGTTAACGGGCAAATAGAATGGATACTGTCGCAGCAGCTTAAGCAAGCGGGTAGGATAAAACCTGTGCCGCCTGCAAAAGCTGATGATAAAACGCAAAAGAAAAAGGGTATTAAGTAAGGTAAACATTATACCCTGTTAGCTACTTGTATGTATAGGCAGTTTGCATGATAGTTTAGAAATACAATAGTTACACAAATAATACGGATAACAGTTTCAGATCTGCGAAGGAATAACTATTATGACCTCTGTGTGCTATTACTTCGTACGTGCCTCTGCGTTCACCACTAATACTGCTTAATGTAATATTTATTTTGGATGATATTATATGGGTAGTATTTAGTTTTACTGTAGCCTTACTGATCAGTTGTACAAATGCAGGAAATACATTCCATTGCATATTTAAGCTATTACACCTGGTATTTTTAATAACCGGATTGCTATTTTAGGCAGCAATAAAATAATTGATAGCGCTAAAAGATTTCTACATGTTTTTGTGCTTAATTATTATAGGATGGAGAATTGAGGAACGTTTTAATATACATTAACAACCATCAGGCTTTGAGGCTAATAAATTCTGTGTTAAATAGAAAACTTATGATTCAATTCCGTTAAAAAGCTGTTCTTTTGCGTAAAATTTTTAAGCAATAATTTTTTAGTGCTGAAGCATTTTGTAATAAACGTACTCGATTTTTTTTACGCTCCCTTTCGGCAATATATCGACAGGCAGACCTTCAGGTATATTGCCTGTGGTGGCGGAAATACATTGCTGGATATTGTTATTTACTTTATCACATACAATTTTATAGTAAAGAAGCAGATTGTACATACTCCGGTCGTCAGCATAAGTCCTTATATAGCATCTTTCATGATCTCTTTTTTGATCACATTTCCCACAGGCTTTTATTTAATGCGCAATATTGTTTTTACCGGGTCTACATTGCGGGGTAGAGTACAGTTGTTGAGATATTTTTCTCTTGTACTCATTTGCATTATTCTCAATTATATTTTTATTAAATTATTTGTGGAGAAATTTGGTATTTATCCCACCATTGCAAAAGCACTTACCACCATCATTGTAGTGCTGTTCAGTTATGTTACCCAAAGGCATTTTACATTCAGAGTTGAAAAAGAAAAGGAATAAGTTGTTTAGATCATCAGCCTGTTCAGCTTTAGTAATGGAGTTAACAGGTGAACAGGTGTTTTTTTCCTTAAAGTTGCGTAATGATCTAAACAAAATATTCCTCTAATGGTTTACCCATATGGTGTTTTACAGAGATTTGCAACAGCTGGAAAACAAACAAATAGGATAAGGTTTACTGGTTGCTTACTATCCAAAAATGTAAATAAAAAAGAGGTTGTTTTAAGCTGCATTATCTTTTTTTTAGGATATTACAGCCATTATATTCTCCCCCAATTTCAACCCTTGTCACCATCTTATGGGAGAATGATGTGTTTATTGGATACAATTTTTTTTACAGGTGAATGACCAGTTAAATATCTTATAAAAAGATATAAAAGGTCAAATATTAAAAACGGTATTTAAGTACCGTTTTAAACGGGCTTTATTTACCGTTTTTAAACGGTATTTTTTATACCGTTTAAAAACGGGTTTATAACGCTTTTTAAACGGGTTTTTTTTCGTCAAATTGACATTTGTTATTGACTCTCTTAAAAGTATAAATAATATTAATTTATAATCAATTGAATTATAGATTGTTGCATGTATTTCTTTGGACTTCATTCGGGTAGTTTTACATCGAATATTTAATCATTCACTTTAAACCATTGAAATCATGCTTACAACAAAAGAAAAAACATTAAAGGTTGGAAAGTACGTTAATACAACCTACGTAGACAGTATCATCAGAACCTACAAACAGGAAAGATGGGTACACAATTCAGCCCGCATTGGGAAAGAAGATTCTTTAAGTAGCTGGTACAGCATTGAAGAACTGGAAGAGTTCATCAGCACAGCAAAAAATGCACGGAGCAGACGGTATTAAATTTTATTTTGCCGCTTATCCTGCTGATTTCACAGAAAAACCAGAATATGCAGATCGTCAAACCCTAGCTTTAGTAGCAACTAAGAGCAAAGAAATGGAATCAGGCACAGGTCATAAGGATATATATGTACAGGATGGCGAAGAAGTTACCATTCTTGCTTACAATGCTGGTAGGCTCTGCCCGCCAAGTTGCCCTGTACCTCCAAAACCAGGTGATGCTGATGATTGGGGTGGTGTTGGCGTAACTATAGTTGATAAAGGAACAGACGGAATGATAATTATATAAGTCGCCAAATATTTCATTTGTTTAAACCCCCGATATTTCGGGGGTTTTCTTTTGCTAAAATCAATTTTACTCGCATATCTTGCGGCTATGGTATTCGGCGATATTTATACCTGGTTTATTTTAATGGCGTCTCTGACTGCATGTACTATTTATTTTGAAAAAGGCTGCATCTGCTCTGAAGCTATTCCCTGTTTTTTTGCTTGCAACCTTTTGTGTAGAGGCTACTGCTATTAAAATAAGTAATGCAGGCTTTACTACGGTATTATTGTATAATATATTTACCACTCTTGAGTTCGCCTACTACTTCTGGCTTTTCAAAAGCATATTGCACCAACCTACCGTAAAAAAAATTCTATCTAACTTAATATGGCTTTTGCCTTTATTGGCGTTATTGAATAAAATTTTTATTCAAAAAGGACTTTTAATTGTTTCTCAGCTTTACTTATTCATTCGGCTGTTTGCTTATAATGCCATGACATTATGTTTTTATGAGTTGTTTCAGATGGGGAGGTCTGTTGACTTAATTCGGGAACGGACATTCTGGATAAGTTCAGGACTTTTGTTTTTTTACACCTGTGGCTTCCCACTTTTTTGCGGTAACTAACTTTTTTTCTGCACCAACCAGCGTTTTTTTGAAACTATAATACCATTAGTTCCCTCCTGAATATTTTATTATATTCATCTTTTATCATTGCTTCACTATGCAGGATCAGAATCAGGAAATTCTTTTTATAATTATAATGGGCGGTTTACTTGCCCTTATCCTGGTTGGATTCGTTGTTACTATTCTTTTTTTATACCAACGCAGGCAACATAAACAGGAGCAGGAGCTAATAAAGTTGAAAGATGAATATGACCAGGAAGTATTAAAATCTCAATTAGAAATTCAGGAAGCGACGTTAAAACATTGCTGGGAATTACACGATAACATCGGACAAGTGTTGTCGGTAGTTAAGTTATCGCTTGCTATTGTGCCACTCGAAAAAGAACATAAAGACATACGCGCCGCTGCAGCATATACGCGAGTGTTGAATAAAGCTGTTTATGATCTGGCAGATCTTACTAAAAGCTTGCATACAGACAGGATAAGCCAGATAGGATTGGTTGAATCTGTTAAAGTTTGACCTCGAAACATTGAAGAAAACCGGATTGATGGAAGTTAAATTCGAGGTGTTAGGAACGGAATACCGCCTGGGAGCACAAAAAGAAGTATTTATTTTTCGTATTTATTTTTCAGGAGCTTGTTAACAATATCCTCAAACACGCTAAAGCCACTCAACTATCTATTCTATTGAATTATACCCAGGATGACATTTTTGCTTTTTTTATCAAAGACAATGGTGTAGGTTTTAGTATGCAGGAAAAGAAAGATTCTAAATCGCCCTTAAATGGAGTAGGTTTAAAAAGCATGATGAACAGAGCCAAATTGATAG
>JBGALP010000189.1:0-9813 GCA_044223805.1 Agriterribacter sp. | reverse complement strand
AAAATATGCCCACGATTTTTACCGATTTACATCTTGATCAGGTCATTGATAAAATGACCGAAGGGAAAGAGGAATATCATCTCAAACCGTTTTTTTATACATGCTTACAGGATGGCGATTCAATCCTTTACAGGCAAAAAGTAATGCAGGAACTGGAGCATCAAAACATCAGGGCATGTATTGACAGCTTTGCACGTTCTATGCAACAAATGCGCCAGATGTTACAGCGTTCCCGCGAATGCCTGCATCAATATCAACGTGAACGGCTATTCCTCGATGCCGTTACAATATACTGCAACAGTGTGCGCTTGTTACAAGAGCAACTTTACGCTTTGTCGGTAACTTCAGAGGGATTATGTTCATTTAACCAATTTTTGTACGCTTATACGGGCTCAGAAAAGTTTACTGCACTTGCTCAGAGAAGTGAAAGAATATTAGCCGGGCTGAAAGAAGTTAAATATAACATCCATATACAAGAATTAACGGTTAGGGTACTGCCTTACCAGCCGCAACCTGATTACAGTGATGAAACAGAGCGGCTCTACGACAAATTTCGCGTTGCAGGAGTAAAAGATTACAGGAAAGAATATCCCTTTACTACGGATATGAACCATGTGGAGGCGGAAGTATTAAAAGGCGTTGCAACCTTGTTCCCGGAACTGTTTCAATCACTTTACGACTTCTTCAGCACCTACCAAGATTTCTCCGATAAGACCGTGTTGGCTTTTGACAGGGAAGTGCAATTTTATATTACCTGTTTAAACTACTGTGAAAAAATAAAAGTGCATGGCTCACCTTTTTGCTTTCCCGAAGTAGCAGCTACTGTCGGTAATATATATGCCCGTGAAACTTTCGACATCGCACTGGCATACAAACTGGCGGAGCAAAACAAACCACCAGTGACTAACGATTTTGTGTTAACAGACAAGGAACGCATCATTATCGTATCAGGCCCTAACCAGGGTGGCAAAACCACCTTTGCCCGCACTTTTGGACAGCTTCATTATTTAACTTGCCTGGGTTGTGCCGTACCTGGCAGCAAGGTTCGGGTTATGCTGTTTGACACTATCTATGCCCATTTTGAGCGTGAAGAAAATATAGAAACGCACAGGAGCAAATTTGAGGAAGACCTTGTGAGAATCCATGCCATTTTGAAAGGAGCTACAGGGCAAAGTATTATCATTCTTAACGAGATATTTTCTTCCACTACATTGCAGGATGCGCTGTTTCTCTGCCGGAACATTATGCAACACCTGATCCGGTTAAATGCTTATTGTATTTGGGTCACCTTTATTGATGAACTCGTATCGCTTAGTGATACAGCAGTAAGCATGGTAAGCACAGTTATACCTGATCATCCTGCTACCAGAACTTTTAAAATTGTACGAAAAGCACCAGACGGTATGGCTTACGCCCTGTCTATTGCTGAAAAATACCACGTTACTTATAACCAGCTAAAAGAACGCATCCACCCATGAAACCGCATTTGCTATATAGCGACAAGGATTTCAACATCAAGGCTACCTTGCCCTGGAATGCGGCTATAGTAACAAGTGACTTGGAACTACAGGTTTTATTTGATTGTATGTCTGCTAAGGATGACTTGCTGGCGGAAGTAGTGCAAAAAGTAATTCTAACGTCGGCAGGCAACAATGTGGCAACCATTTTATACAGGCAGGCAATCCTTAAAGACTGTATTTCTCATCGCGAAATTGTGCAGGAAATTTACAACCTTTCTATTTCAGCCATTGAAAGCAGAAAAAGTAGTTGGCTCGGCATCTTTACAAGTCATCCCATGTCTGTATTATCCGCTTCGGTAGGTATGATGCGGGTGTATGCAGACTACTTACGACGACTACGGGCAATAGTAGATGAGCATTACCGCAAATTCCAGTCTGAAGGTTTCCTTCAATTTATGCGCATCTTACAAATTGAGCTTGACGATAAATATTTTGATGCCATTAATAATAATCTGGTTCAATTATCACTCAAAGGTGGTATCCTTTCCGGAGTACACTTAGTAGAGGCGAACAAGGGAGCTGACTATAGCTTACAATGGTATGAAGGAAAAAAGCGTAAGTGGTGGCATCGGTTTTTCCCTCCGAAAATAGAAGGCTACTATTTTAATATCCATCCACGGGATGAAAGCGGTGTTCGGGCATTGCAACAAATAGAAGATGAAATTGTGAACAGGGTTGGCAATGCACTGGCACAATCCAACGATAACATTCTACAATTTTTCACCCTACTCCAGCAGGAGTTGGCGTTTTACCTGGGTTGCCTGAATCTTTACGACAGCTTGAAGGAATTAAGAGAACCTATGACGTTCCCGATGGCCATGCCACCGGGCAGCTTCACGCATTACGTCAAAGATCTGTACGACCCCTGTCTTGCCCTTAGCGTGGGAAAACGGGTAGTAGGCAATGACCTTAATGCAGATCAGCGCAGGCTGGTTATTATTACCGGAGCAAATCAAGGGGGAAAATCTACTTTTTTACGCAGTATTGGCGTAGCTCAGTTAATGATGCAAAGCGGCATGTTTGTAGCAGCGACGGAATATTCTGCCAACATTGCGAACCAAGTCTTTACCCACTTCAAAAAGGAAGAAGATCATACGATGCAAAGTGGCAAGTTCGATGAAGAGCTAAGCCGCATGAATGACATTGCCAATCATATCAGTGCTGGCAGTCTGGCATTATTCAATGAGTCTTTTGCGGCCACCAACGAAAGGGAGGGTTCCGAAATAGCTGCCCAAATCACAACCGCGTTAATTGAAAAGGGTATTAAAGTTTTCTTTGTTACACACCTATATGACTTTGCCCTGACCTTTTATGAAAAACGGCTGCAAGCCACCCTGTTCCTAAGAGCTGAAAGGCTTTTTGATGCAAGCAGAGGTTTTAAAATTACAGAAGCAGTACCCTTACCTACGAGCTACGGACCAGACTTGTATAAAAAAATATTCAGCGATTGCTCTACTGTAAATAGACTTTCAGAAACCATAAAACAGAACTAAAATAAAAACTTTAAAATGGGGATAAAACAAATCCTATTAGATGTAGATAAAGGAATTGAGACAATTCCTTTTTTCTATGAATATTTTTCAGAAAACAAATCTCAACGTAACAAAATATGAAACGAGTATTAGCCGCTGGCGGTGTGGTCATTAATCAAAGCAACGAATTGCTGATGATTTTCAGACGTATCATTTGGGATTTACCTAAAGGTCACCTGGAAAGGAAAGAGACATTGGAACAGTGCGCTGTACGGGAAGTAAAAGAGGAAACCGGCTTACAATCTTTAGAATTGATACGCTTTATCGGCTTCTCTGAACACACTTATTTCGATAATAAACTAAATGAAGAAGCCATTAAAGAAACGCACTGGTTTGAAATGAAAGGTGATAAAAATGAAACTTTGAATCCACTGGAATCTGAAAGTATTGAAAGGGCATTATGGGTGAAGCCAGGATTGGTGATGCGTTACTTGGAATACTCGTTTGATAACCTGAAGCCAATAGTACAGAAATCATCTTTGTTCTCTGGATGAAATTTCAGAGTGACTTTATACTAATTCGATTGCTAACAATAAAAGACAATATCATGCAGAAAGCCAAAAAAAATGACAAACCGCTGGTCATCGAAATTCTTACCAAATCCTTCAATAGTAATTCCAGTGTGAATTATATTATTAAGCAGGACAGAAAAAGGGAAAAGAGAATCCGGGCATTAATGGATTATTCTTTTGAAGTGTGTTCAGCATTTGGCGATGTATTTCTTTCCGATGACAAAAAAGCATGTGCACTCATTGTTTATCCTGATAAAAAGAAGACAACGCTAAAATCTATATTGCTGGACATAAAACTCATTTTCCAAGCTGTCGGTTTGGGTAATATAGGTAAGACTTTGAAAAGAGAAAAGCTCATAACTACCATCCAGCCTAAAGTTCAAATGTCTTACTTATGGTTTATCGGTGTTGATCCTTTATCGCAAGGCCGAGGAATCGGAAGTAATATGCTTCGGGAAATTATTGACAACAGCAATAGTAATAACCGCCCCATTTATCTGGAAACTTCAACGGTTAAGAATTTACCCTGGTACGAGAAATTCGGATTTGAAGTGTACAATGAACAGGAATTGACCTATCATTTGTATTTCTTCAAAAGGGATGTAAAGTAGTTTGGCAATGCTGGTATTTGGAACACAAATGCACATTGTCACATTTATTTTTGTGAGCATAGAAATTGTTATCTTTTTCTATCTGGCACTTATTCGTTTAGCCCGACCGGATAATAAAATCACTATGCTTAACTTAATCCTTATCTTTTTACTGCTCATCTATAACATCACTGGAGGGTTGCTTCCTGATCCAAAATTGCCGGGGTCTTATTTCTTACAGGAAGTGATTGCGTATGCAACGGGTTTCATTACTCCCTGTTATTTCCCATACTATGTATATAAAGCCTTTGGCTTAGTTAAGATGAAATTTCATGCTTACAAGGGTATTTATTTATTCCTGATTTTGCCTTACTGCATCTTTGTCTTTGTTTTTTGGTTTACCGGAGATTTGAAGGACACGCAAAATCTGCTTATCATTCCCGTACTTTATGCTATTTGGGTAATTGTTTCATTAAGTAAGGCTATCCAGTATAAATACAATTACGTTTTTTCAAGCATCGAAGCCCGGCAGGAAATGGTTGTATTGCTATTTAGCATAACACCCTGGGTAGGTTTGCCCATCATCACTTATTTCAATTTAGGTCAGTCAGTTGAAGCGTTAATTACAAATATAGGATTTCTATTGTTGTTCGGATTACAGGTACTAAGACATATCCGGGAGGTACGAAATGAGCATGAAAAATTAATAGAATCAGAACAGCGACTGAAAACCTGGAACGCCGATCTTAAAGATGAAGTTCGCAAGCGTACTAAGGAACTGGAAAAAATTAATGAGCAAAAAACGAACAATTTTATTAACCTTGTTCATGAAACCAAAACACCTCTGACACTGATAAAAAATTACTTGGATGAATATATCGGCAAGTATGGTACTGTCGAAGAATTGGATGTAATAAGAGGTGGGGTGGATAAACTGACTGCTGATGTAATAAATCTATTCGATATCGAACGTTTTTCAAAAGGAATTGATACATATACTCATAACCAGGTTTCTGACTTCAGCGGCATTCTTAAAGACAGCCTTCCTTTGTTTAAGCATTATTGTACTAAGCATACAATCGAATGCTCTACGTGTATAGATGAGAATATTTTTGTTAAGGCAGATCCCAACGCCATTCATCGCATAGTAAATAACATTATTGAGAACGCCATTAAATTTACAGATCCAGATGGCGAAGTGCTAATTTCGTTGACGGGTCAGAATGAAGAAGTCATTTTTTCAGTAGTGGACACCGGTATCGGCATTCCGGAAGATTTGCAAAAAAAAGTTTTTGAGCCATATTATCAAATCGGATATAAACATACCAGTTTGCAGGGCATGGGACTTGGCTTGCCGATAGTAAAAAAAGTAGTAGAAGGCATTGGTGGTACTGTTCGTATCGAAAGCAATCCTCCTAAGATGCGCGGGACAAAAATTATCATTACTCTTCCCCGATATCAACCAACCGAAAAGGACGAACCTGTAAAGGGAGCAAATAAATTAAATAAGCTCCATTATAGCTTCAATAACGATGAACTGGCCGACAGCGATTATGATGCGAAAAAAAGAACAATATTGCTGGTAGAGGACAATGCGGCAATGATTAATTTCCTTTCCAACAAACTCAGACTTAACTATAACGTATTTGGTGCTCACAATGGCAGCGAAGCATTGAAGAAATTGTTTGAAATGTCCGTGGTTCCTGACTTAATACTTTCGGATGTTATGATGGACAAAATGGATGGTTACGCTTTTGCCAAAACCCTTTCAGAGCAAGATAAATATAGCCATATACCTTTTATATTTTTAACGGCTAAATCTACGCCTACCGACCGTATAAAAGGGCTGCGGCTTGGCGCAATAGATTTTATATCAAAGCCCTTTTCATTTGATGAACTAAGTCAAAAAATTGAAACCATACTTGATAATATGCTAAGGCAGCAAAAGGCGATAATCAGCACGTCCATTGCCGCCCTAAAAACCGGGAAAAGCCTGGAAACTGACAATATGGCTCAGTCTTCGCTTTCAAAATTTGAGCAGAGCTGTAAGCTATTTCATTTTACCGCAAGAGAAACGGAAATAGCTCGCCTGATATTCAAAGGGAAAACGTACAAGGATATAGCGAAAGAGCTATTTATTTCCGACAAAACCGTGACGAAGCACATCCAAAACATCTTTGGTAAAGCTGAGGTTTCCAACAAGTTAGAGCTTATAAACAAACTTACGAAATAGGCTACAAGTACCTGATTTACTACTATTTGAGTACGGAAATAGTAGTAATGCCGTATAGGTTTCCCTTGTTCGCAATCATACCTTTGCTTTGGCGAATAGTCGCAAAACTAAAGTAAAGGATATGTGTGAAGGTTATGTATTGGAATGGCTGGATACTTTGGTTACAGAAACATTGAATCCGGTCAAAAGCGAAATAAATGCTGCCGTACCTGGCGACATAGCAAAAATCAAGGATCAGGTGGTCTCTCAAAAAGACAAGGTTCAGACTGCCATTAAGTCCACCGTGTTTAATTTGAATGACGAGACAAAAATCCGGTGTTTAATAAAGAAGTACCATTCAAGCCTGATTTCTTTATTAGACCAGGCATTGGAAGATCTGGCACTAATTAAGGAAGGCAATCCTTTTAAACAGGTGTTAGAGACTATAATTGTCTGCATTGATGAGCTACTTTCTTTAATTGAACACCGATTTACAAGTTATTTAAGTGGGGATGAAAGAGTTCCCGCTACTTATCTTGCCGTTCTCAAAAAGGAATTGGCAAAGCGGATATCATCGGTTGAAAAAAAGATCCGTGCTTTTGATGCTTATCTACCGACCTTCAAAATATTAAAACAAGAATTGGAAAGGTTTTTAACACAGCCTTCCGATAAGCATACTTATGTTTTTCAGGAAATACTCTATGTAAAGGAGCTGTGCTTAGAATTGGAACATCTCGAACCTATTGATGAAGCCGCCATTTATTCCCGGCTTGATGAATTGCTGATCAATATGAATTTTAATAGTAAAACTTACATCTATTGGTTAACACAACGATTGGCAGTAAGCATTAACGACCTTGAGCAACCCAGTGAAAAAATGGATAGACTACTGTTCTATCTTAAACTATTTAAACAATATCATAAAAAACCAGCGGTAACTTTTAATCGTAAGGATGCCGATTTGCATAAACAAATTTCTAATTGGTTCACACAAGAAGTATTTTATTTGGAAAAACAGATCCATTATTCCATAGTACCCTTAAAAGGAATTGAGGCGCCAAAACCAGTAGTACAAAAGGAAAAGACAAAACTCCTATCTGTTCTTTCCGTTGATCAAATGGCACTAATTCTAAGAGCGGCGGACGAATTAAAAATTGTTATGGCACGCTCTCTGAATAGCGTCTTCAAAAATATCGTTCCGTACCTATCTACTCCTTACCAGGAAAACATATCGTATGATAGCATGAGAAGTAAGTCTTATTCTGCGGAAATGAGAGATAAGGAAATCGTAATAGAAACCCTTAAACAAATGATCAAAAAGATAAATGAATACTGAAATTTGAATGGCACTTTAGTAGGATATAACAGAATCTGCTGAAACTATCGCAGGCTCTTATCACTGCTTATCCAGCTTCCACCCTGTATCAAAATAAGAAAGGGTTGCACGTTGAGTTTCCTTTTTAGAAAGGTCACGTTTCATCAGTTTGGCAAAAGGCGTTATATTCTTATAGATAACTGTATATTCCACGGTAGCACTTTTATTATCTTTTTCTAACTGAATACCTGTAACTTCTCCTAAGTCCATATCGGCAACTTTCACAACCTGTACATTATCGTATTTCTCGTCTATGCGAATGAGGTAAGGCTTAGCCTTTTCCGTAAAATGTACAATCGGCTTTCCAGCATCTTTTAGTTTCTGTGTCTTGTCCACTGTTACCAGTCCATCTGCCTCCAAACCTGCATCAAGCAACTTCCTGGCACTCGCCGGGTCCGTCATGTTGATTTCATACTCGTATGCTTTAGGGTAATTCTTAGCGGCACGGATGGTTGTAGCTGCTTCTTCCTTATTTGGTTTGGGCTGACTACAAGATGTCAGCAAAAAAATAGCAAGTCCTAATACACCTATTGTTTTCATAACAATCGCTTTAAGCTATTCAACAATAAAATCCATCAAATTTTTCTACTGCTAAGTTAAAAAAAATAATCGGTTCATAGAGCATTATAACCCTGATAATCATGGGGTACAAGGGGTACAACTTTGGGCACAAGCAAAAGTTGGACTTGAAACGCCTTTGCAGTCGTTGCATTTTTGCTATCGTAAATAAAATGAACAAACGGCTTGGCGGCCAAAATGAAAAGTGTTAAACGAAAAAAAACAAGCGTATGTTAAAGAACATTTCATGGAGTGACTACATTATTGCAGTTGCCATACTATTAGCGATCTATTACCTATTTGTGGGTGTACGGTATTTTTCCGATGAGATCAAAGATCTACTATCAGGGAAACGCAAACCAAAACTCAGGACAATCTCTCCTGATGGCAATGGCTTACCCGATCTTGACGATGAACACCGTCAGCAAGAAATGGGTGGCTTTGAAAAAACTACAGACGATGAGTTTACAGACGTGGAACACCTCATTGAACGTCTGAAAACCGTTGTTGCTGATGCCTCCCGCCGAAAATTAATTCCACAGGAATTTAAACAATATCTGAGCATGGTACTGAAGGAATATCCTTCCGTGCGATACTCGCCTATTCGGTCGTCTGTCAACGAACTGATCGTATCCGAATGTCAAAAATACGGTGCTGTTACACTCAAAGAGGATGAAGTGGAACTGTTGTGGAAAGAAGCAGTGTAGCAGCTCATTAACGGGGCGTGTTTCCCTGTCCCTCCTGGTGCGTAAGGGCAAAGTGTGGTAGGAATAGCAGGTTGTGTGACGGCGAAGCCGCTCCGTTTTCTTAAAGAATTGATTTTAAATTTTAATAAACGTGTGTTATGGAAATGTGCAGCAGGAAAACAAAAGGAAATAACCGGAAAAAGGTTATGATGATCTGTGTCGCTCTGGCACTATTGGCTATCCATTACGGGGCATTTGCCCAGGATGGCATACAGGGTATTAACGAAGCCAACACCAAAGTGCGAAGCTATTTCTCGGCAGGTACAAACCTCATGTACGCTGTGGGTGCATTACTCGGGTTGATTGGTGCAGTGAAAGTATATCAGAAATGGAACGCAGGTGATCAGGACACCGGCAAAGTTGCCGCCGCCTGGTTTGGCAGTTGCATTTTTCTGGTAGTTGTTGCAACCGTTATTCAATCCTTCTTCGGTGTTTAAAAATCAGGATGTATGCAAAGTATGCTAACAGAAAAGTTGTGGGCGTATATCGTCCACAACAATCCTGACCTCATGCTCAGATTGCAGGAAGACTATTCAGTCACCCGCTATCTGGATGAAAAGGTAAATGCTGTAATGCCGATGGTTGAGCAGCTTCTTGGTGAAGGAAGACCACCCTACATAATCGAAGAACTATGCCTTAATGCAATGACGGATGAATTGAAGCCGTCCCGCTATCAGTATATACGCTCGGTTATAGAAGAAGAATTTAATGGGGATTACGAGCGGATGAAGGAAACCGGAACACTCACCTACGAAGTGGTAAATCTTA
>JBGALP010000188.1:0-11106 GCA_044223805.1 Agriterribacter sp. | reverse complement strand
CTGATATTATGGTTTTAATGGCGCAGGCATGGGAGCAGGTATTGCTATTTTATAATCTTGGCAATGGAAAATTTAAAGAAAAAAAACTGCTGTCATTTCCACCTGTTTTTGGAGCGGCTTATTTTGAACTGGCAGATTTTAATAAAGATGGTTATGATGATATATTGCTTGCTAATGGTGATAACTGGGATTACTCCCGCATCAATAAAAATTATCATGGGGTCAGAATTTACCTGAATGATGGGAAAGATAATTTTAAAGAGAAATGGTTTTATCCTTTATACGGCGCATCCAAAGCCATGGCAAGGGATTTTGATAATGATGGAGACCTGGATATAGCAGCTATATCATTTTATACAGACCTGGAAAAACCTGAGAATGGGTTTGTATATTTTTCCAATGAAGGAAATAATCATTATAAGCCTTTTTCTTTACCTGCAGCGAGTATGGGAAAATGGCTCACAATGGAAGCGGGTGATTTCGATCACGATGGTGATATGGATATTGTATTAGGGTCTTATTTTCATAATGTGATTGAGTTGAGTAAAATGGTTAATGAAGCTAATTCAAATACATTACCGCAATTGCTGGTGTTGGAGAACATGATAAAATAGAAGTCAAAAATTTATTTTACAGCACATAAATTCAAAATTATTATACCGAGCAGCTTCCTTTCTCATCACCTTTGAAACAACTTTCGCCTATAAACAACAGTAGTAAAGTACTGTTAAAAGCGGTGTAAATAATGTTGTCAATAAACCAAGCATTTCCATTCAAAAAATTTATGTACTCCCGATCATGGTACTGCAATGGTGCTTAATAATATAAAAGCTGCACTGCACGGATAGTTGATACTATTATTGGAAATCTCAAAGAAAGAATGTTACAAACGTTCAGACAACAACCTTTTATAATAAGCAGTCTTCGGTTATCCGTATATGTTAACAAGTGACTGGTAATTTTTAAAAACATAGCTTACTGTTCAGCCTTCCTTTAATTACTTTATTTAAAACTGCATTTTTTGACTGCTGAGATATCTTTCTTTAGTAGTTACATTTTGATGATAACTTCTTATTTTTTTTGTAGAATTAATCCTACATATCTTTTATTAAAAAATCTTTTTGTTTTTTATAAAAAAGTTATTTTATTTTAACTTTTATTTAAGAAAAGTTAACACATTAAATATGAAAGAGATTAGCCTTATGGCGATTCATTTTTCTATTTAAAAACACCATTCTAAACTAAAAACTAACAACGCGATGAAAAAAACTACAACTCGCTTAGGTTTAATGGCAATGCTGTTTTTATGTTCAGCTATTGCCTTTGGTCAGGTAAAAAAAACTATTACAGGTATAGTTAAAGATTCTACCGGTAATGGTTTACCTGGCGCTTCTGTTTTCGAAAAAGGAAAACAGTTAAAAGGTGTTATCACAAACGAATCCGGACAGTTTTCTATTGAAACTATAACCGGCGCTACACTTATTTTTAGTGCAGTTGGCTATGAAGAACACCAGATAAAAGTAGGTGCCGGTAGTAGTCTAACTGTACTATTGTCGGCTAAACAGAACGCTTTATCAGAGGTTGTAATAACAGGCTTCGGCGAAAGCAGGCAAAAAAGAAATCTGGGATACGCAGTAACGCAAGTTTCCGGGGAGGATATTCGCAAGACTGCAGCAGTTAGCCCGATAGATGCTTTGCAAGGGCAGGTGCCTGGTTTGCAAGTTCAGGCTGGTATTAGTGGTCCGGGTGCAACTTCAAGGTTTTTAATCCGCGGTAATGCATCGCTTGATCCTTATGGCAATCAGCCATTAATTGTAATGGATGGTATAGTAATGGATGAACAAAGTATTTCACAATACATTTGGACAATTTGGAGGAGGTGCCGACTTTGGAAATATTTTGAAAAATATCAGCCCCGATGATATCGAATCAATTTCGGTTTTAAAGGGCGGTGCAGTAACCTCTTTATGGAAGTAAAGCTTCGAACGGAGTAATATTAATAAAAACTAAAAAGGGGAATAGCCAAAAAGGATTAGGCGTTACAGCCTCTCAGCTTTTTATGTTGGACCAGGCTTATAAAACGATGGACTTACAAAATAAATTTGGTTCAGGTTCTGGAACAGATGACTTTAGTACTGCACCTGGTGGCGGACTCGCTATCAACCCCGCCACTTATGGTTGGAATGTTGATTGGGGAAGTTAAAATCGCCAATGCTTTACCAAACAGTTTTAGATGTAAATGGGAAAACCAGGGCTAATAACCCAATGCCGCATAATGCTTTAGATATGTACAGAACCGGCATCAACAGTAACAGCAATGTTGCTTTTAGTGCAGGCAATGATGTTTCTACCTTACGTTTTGCATACAACAACCAAAGCTACAATGGCATTTCGCTCAATAATCAATTTATTAGAAATAGCATAACAGCAAGGGCAACACATAAAATTTCAAATGTTTTTTCGGTGGATGTTAATTTGAATTATACAAATTCTAAAAATAGCAATCCACAATTGCAGGGAGGGGCAAGTCCGATGTGGCAAATAGTTATGAGTTCGGTGAGAAATTATGATACAAAGTATTGGATGAACCATTATATCGATTCTGTTAATGGAGGGCTTAACCAAACAGACCCAACTTATGGAATGAACAGTTTGTTCTATCGTTTATACCAGGATAATCAATATCAAAAGGAAAATAATTTTAGAGGAGCGGTTGAAGTAACTGCTAAAATAAATTCCTGGCTTAATTTTCTGGGAGGTGCGTATGTGAATTTTTATAACCGGAATGTTGAAAATGAACAGCGCGGTAGGGGCAAACTTTTTGGAAGCCCTTACTATTCAGGATCTTTGAATGATTTGTTAACTACCCGATATTGAGGAACATTGAATGCTAATAGAAAATTTCGCAATTGGGATGTAAGTCTTCAGGCGGGTGCAGAAACCAATAAAGAAAAAGCTACAGGTATAAGTTTTGGCACAGGTGCAGGGCTTAATCCCGATATTTACAGGCTTTCGAATTCAAGTTCAACACCTTCAGTTTCACAATTAAAACCTAACATCAGCGAACTATCTTCTGTATATTTTCAAGGGGGAGCATCCTGGAGAAATTTCCTGAGCTTTAATATTTATGGCAGAAACGACTGGAACCTCTACTCTGGTTTATAATGATGCGCATGGAAAATACTCTTACTTATTATGGAGCAGATGCTGCTTTGGTGTTTACAGATTTATGGAAAAACAAACCAGGTTTATTGATTATGGAAAACTTAGGGTGAGTTATAATAGCGCCGGAGGTGGAACAACAGCTTACACTACTAATACTGGTGCCTACGGGCTTTCTTATGCTTATACTAATCAGGCTCTTTGTAGATCCTCATGGCAATACTGTAAATCCATATTCATATCAAAGTACTGTTTTGCCAAATCAAATTTAATTCCAACACATACTTCAACATCAGAAATTGGGTTAGAGCTTAGGGGTTTGGATAATAGGCTTGGATTAGATTTTACTTATTACAATAAGATTTCTGAAAACCAATTAATTCAGTTTGGGGTACCGGTAACTTCTGGCGTTTCATCAACACTTATTAATGGAGGAAAAGTAAGCAATAAGGGGGTTGAAATATCACTTTCATTCACACCAGTACGCAATAAAGATTTTAGCTGGACAAGCAGGATCAATTTCACTAAAAATTTAAACAAGGTACTATCACTGCCTTATGGTGTTTTATATCAACAATTAGAGGCCGAAGATGGCATCAGAACAGTTGCAAAAGTTGGGGCAGAATATGGAATATTAGTTGCCCAGTATGGCTATGCCCGCTATCAGGCAAAGGATGCGAATGGAAAAGATATTGCCAGTCCGTTAAATGGTCAGCCGGTACTTAGTACAATTAGAGATAACACGCAGGCTGTTTATTTGCGGGCTGTTAATTATGGAACAACCCCTGATGCGCAAGAGCCTGTTATAGGTTCAACACAGCCCAAATTCATGGCCAGTTGGAAAAATAGTTTCACTTATAAAAATTTTACGATTGAAGCTTTTGTTGACGCCAAAATTGGGGGATTGGAATATTCAACAACTTATTTTTATGGTCATGCAGCCGGTGCCCTTGAAAGCACACTGTTTGGCCGCACAAAAGAACTGGGTGGCGTAACTTATACTACATTACCATATGCCGCTAACCCCAATAGCTTACCAACATACTTGTATAATGGACTTAAGCCCAATACGCAAAGAGATGATGGCATTATGTTAAGCGGCGTTTTTGCTGAAGGCACCATGGGTATGGGAACAGATGGACAAAAACATGATGTTTCGGGTATGACATTTGAAAATGCTGTGTCAAAAGGTTGGGCAACCCCTGTTGATGCTATGGACTTTTATGTATATAGAGCCAGATGGGGCAGTGGTATCCGCGAAGCAGGCGTTTTCGAAAATTCATGGGTTTCATTGCGTCAGGTTTCTATAGGATATAATTTGCCAAGATCTGTTACCTCTAAAATAAAGATGAATAATCTTAGGGTTTCTGTTTTAGGTAACAATCTTATTTATCTCTACAACAGTGCGCCGGATCATATCAATCCGGAAAACCTCAGCAATAGCGGATCTGGTAATGCCTTTGAAAGAGGAGGTGTGCCTTATGTTAGAAGTATGGGCGTAAAAGTTGAAGCGAGCTTCTAAACAGCGAATCATGAATAATAAAACTAAAATCATTCAAATGAAAAAAATATCATTTATCATACTTGGTTTTGCTGTAGCAATAATGTCAGGTTGCAGCAAATCTCAATTTGCCAAAGACAATACCGATCCGGATGCTGTATTATCAATACCGCCAGAAAAGGAATTGGCCAGTGGATTATTGGCTATTCATAGCAATAGCCTTGATTTTTTCTACGACTATCATTTAGCCATCCGCCCGTGGATACAAAGTTTTGTAGGGATGAGCGGCAATAGCTCAAACACTTTCAATTCTCCCGGAAATTTGAATAGCAGATGGAATCAGTTTTATCTTAATGTTGGTGCTAATTTGGTTGATGTAATACATTTAATAGATATTATGCCAGCAGATAAACAAGCACAATATCAATTTATGCGCGCAGCTACCAGAATCTCGTTGGCGTATTTTGCTTTTTATGTATCCGATGTTAATGGTTCAATACCTTATACTAATGGCTTTCAGGCCAGGTATACCATCCGCCAAATCTTACTCCCAACTTATAATACGCAGGAAAATTTGTATGATACTTTAGATGCACAATTGCAGGCCAGTATCGCAGTTTTGGAATCTACGCCTTCGGTAGAACAGGTTAGCCCAGTGGGAAATGATATTTATTATCAGGGCAATTATACTAACTGGATTAAAGCAGCAAACAGCCTGCGTTTAAAAATAGCCATGCGATTAATTAAAAGAAGTCCTGCAAAAGCAACCGCAATCGCCAATGCTGTTTTATTGGATAAGGTGGGGCCTATTGATGGATTAAGTAGCGAATGGGTTTTTGAGGGCACCAATAATTTTAATCCCGGAGGTAATAACGATCCCAATAACAATGGACATATATGGGCAGGCGAAAAATATATGGTAGATTTTATGCGCACTGCAAAGGATCCAAGAATAAGAAATATTTATCGCCAAAGTGATATTAATACGAAGGATATATTCGATTCTGCACAGGCACAAGGAAAATTACCTGCTGCTTTGATATGGGATACTACGGGCTATCGTGGGGCATGGGCTGCGCCAAATGCAAGCGCTACGCAACCTGGTTATTATTTTGGGCCACTAAATTTTAGTTATAAGGGTTCAACAATTTCTGCTTACTGGACGAGTCATATTCAGGAAAGGATGATTTATGCTCAAGAGAGCTCTAGCCCATTTGGTGGAGGTACCGCAGGCACGGGGTATAATTATTTTCCTGTTATAACCTATGCGGATGTTTGTTTTATGCGTGCAGAATTAAAGCAAAGAGGATTAAGCAACGACCCGATGACCGTAAAAGAATTGTATGAAAACGGAGTTACAGCTTCCATTACAGATTATGATAAATGGGCAAATGCTGCAAAAGTATATCAATACACCCCTTTAGATGCTGCAGAAATCACTACTTATCTATCCATGCCGGGTGTAGCTTTTGATGCTGCAAATGCATTAGAGCAAATTTGCGACCAGGCTTTTATTGATTTTTATGTTAATCCAAACGAAGCCTGGGCTTTGGTTAAAAGAACGGGCTATCCAAGTTCAACAGGGAAAATTATGAAATTGGAGGATCTTTCTACGGGCAGTTCACCTGTTGTTATGCCAAGGCGTTATGTTATTACATTTCCTGTATTGGGTGATTTAAATTACCAAAATGCTGCTGATGCAATCAATGCTATGAAAGCTGATCCAGGTTTCGGCGAAATTTCAGACATTACCGGCCGCGTTTGGTGGGATATGCCATAAAGCCTTTTAACACATGGAAGTAAATAAATTTTTTATAAAAATGAAGTTGTTCTCTATATAGAAAATCACGCTTCGATAAGAACTCAGACATTGCACCAACTTTCGGGTTGGTGCAATATTTTTTAGGCTGTTTTCTTTCTATGATTATGTGTAATGGCTAATAATCACATTTCAATACTTACTTTCTTACAATCCTAACGATAAATCTTTAGAATGACGGTTGTGTTTGATGTTAGCAAATACAGATCCAGTATCATAAGGCGTTGTTTGCACCACAAACTCAGTGCCATTATATTTTTTATACGGTCACTTCGTGAATAACTTCAACTTGTAACTAATAATAAAATCTCTTTACTTTTAACAGTCCGGTTTTCTTAATTTCACAAGGCATAATGTACAAGAGAGAGTTTCATAATTTTTTTTTACAGTCTGTAGTATTGCTTTGCCTGGCTATATGCGCCAACGGACAGAAGAGAGCGCCCATAAACCTGAAAGCGTTTTCATTAAAAAGTATTGAAGGGGAAAATGTATATTTTCAATTTTCAAAAGTACTTCCAACAGTTATTGTCTTTCTTTCTCCTGAATGTCCGCTTTGTCAAAAATATTCCCTGGTTTTAAATAAACTTCATACAACATTTAATGGCAAAACCGATATTGTTGGAATTTTCACCGGCAACGGGTATTCTAATAGCCAGTATGAACAATTTAAAACAAAGTATCGCATTTCATTTAAATTGTTTGTTGACAAGAAGTCCCGATTAGCAGGAATGCTTCATGCAAGTATTACGCCGGAAGCCTTTTTTTTAAATAGCGAAGGGCTTGTTTTGTATCAGGGCGCTATTGACGACTGGTATGTATCACTGGGCAAAAACAAACCAAAGCCTTCACAAAATTATCTGGAGGGTGCATTGGTTCATTATTTCAATAAACAGCCCATTTCTCCAGTTAAAACCAACCCAATAGGATGTTTGATAAATTTTGAGTTGCCATGAAACGATGGACTACTTTATTTTTTGTATTTGTAGTTTATATTGCAAAAGCCCAGCAGCTTTCATTTAAAGATGTACAACCCATTTTAATTAAGCGCTGTGCCGGTTGTCATAGAAATGGCGGTGCCGCTCCATTTCCCTTACTTCAATATCAGGATTTTGCAAAACGTGTTTCTTTTTTAGAGGAAGTTATTACCAAAAATTACATGCCACCGTGGACAGCAGATGCAAAGTATTGCGACTTTTCAAACAGCCGTGCCTTAACTGTATCAGAAAAAGAAACATTACTGCAATGGTTAAAGGCAGGAGCGCCCAAAGGAAAGGAATCATCTGCTCAAAATGATGACTTGTCTCTATTGAGCGAAACCGTCTATCATCGTCAGCCTGATCTAAGAATTGAAATTCCCAATCCATTTTTGGTTAAAGGCGATAACAGTGAACGTTTTGTAATGTTTAAAATCCCACTGGAGTTTACGCAAATGCAAAATGTGGAAGCGCTGGAGTTTTATTGCAATAACAAAAAAATCATTCATCACATCAACTATGGATTTTATGAAGTGAGTGATACTTCAATTGATATCCGGGGAGGAGTTTCTGTTTTTAATCTGATGGAGGATGGACCAAAATACAAGCAAGACCCATTTGCACTTTTAATGCGAAAGATGGTTTATTATACCGGATGGATTCCGGGAACATCTTTTGAAAGTTATCCAAAAGGGTTTGGATGGTCTATTCCTAAAAGGGGAGTGCTGTTGTTTACGGTACACTATAGCGCCGTAGCAGCAGATGAAAATTCTGAAGTGGGGTTGAATATATTCTTGCAAAAAAATCCAATTACCCGGCCTATCCAGATTATCAGTTTGGGATCAGGGGGCATTGGCGAAGAGCAAATAACTCCTTCTCTTCTGATTCCGGCCAATACAGTTCAAAAATTTTCACTGAAAGTTAATTCCAAAAGCGATCGTTCATTTCTGTATGTATGGCCGCACATGCATTACCTGGGAAAAGAATTTACTGCTTATGCAATAACGCCTGCCAACGACACAATTAAACTCATACATATTCCCAATTGGGATTTTAGATGGCAGGAATTATATAAATTCAAACAGTTGATTCATGTACCGGCCGGATCGAGCTTTTATATAGATTGCGTCTACGATAATACCGCTGCTAATCCGAATAATCCAAATTCTCCGCCAAAAACAGTTTATTCTACCGGTGGTATGGATTCGAAAAATGAAATGATGACCATGCTGTTAATATACACGCCTTATCAGGAAGGTGATGAAGAGTTGAAGATTGGTGATTGATTATTTCGGAGCAATACATGTGTCTGTTTTTGTATTATAGACCATCACATTGCGTGATAGCAGCTACGATAATGGCTGTCCTGCAAGGCTCTAGAAAGCAGACGTTGCTGTGAATAAATCCTGAAAGGGAAAGACGAAAAATTAAATAGATATGAAAAAAATTATTCTTTCGCTGGTTTTATTCATTATATCTTTTGTTGTGCTGGCATACCTGCGCAATTTTGAAATAAGGGAGAATATAGAACTTGTTCTGGTTTGGACGTCATTAATTTTATTGGTTTATACAGTTTTTGAGACATATTTATTTTATCGAAAAAGAGGATACACTATTAAGCCGAAGTTTCAAGTTATGAATACAATAATTTTTTTTGTTACAGTATTTTTTTTATCAAAAATTTCTTTTAAAAAAAGATTTTATTGATGAGTTATTTTATAATATTCCATTGTGTTTGATGATGATAATTTTTAGCTTGCTTGCTTTTCTAAAGTTGACTGATAAAAAATCAGTCAAGCCAAAAACAGCTAGAGAATAAAACTAATAACATCAGCCCCTCACCGGGCTTTTTCTTCGCGGCACAATTTTGCCATTTGAAAAACTGGCAATGTGCATAATGATAATGAGGGGCGCGTGGCGTAGTAGCTGGCGCAACGTCACTGGCTCGTCTGCAAGGCTCTAAAAAGTAGACGTTGCTGTGAAGAAATGTAACTGCTGCAACTGTAGTTGCTGTTGCAACAGCGGGTACCTCTGCTCGGGTGCAATTAGCTGCTGGTGCTTTAGGGGGAGTTGCTGCAGATAAAGTGTTACCGAAGGTTACGGCAGAACAGGTTACAAAGCTGCTTTTTTATAAACAGGAGGTTTTAAAATGAGCAAAGAATATAAAGCATATCGTTTTTTTGTAATGATATATGTTCTGGTCATTGCGAATTTTGCTATACTTCTTGCTGAGGGAGTTGTATATTATATTTGGTTTTTTTCTTCAATTGTTCTTCTTTCTGTGTTGTTAATTTATGAGAGAGACAGGTTCTTAAATTTAATGAAGCACTCTGCAGGGTATAAGTTGTCACGAGAAAGTATTTTTTTAATAGTGTTTGTTATCACATATCTCCGTCATTTCCAACTATATCGCAATTTGGATTATCGTTATGTTGGGTTATTGCAATTGATAAATGTTCTATTGTTTATTATTGTTTTCTGTGTTAAGAAGAAGTTTCTTGAGCCAGAAAAAAAGTTATAAGTTAAGGGTACTCCTTCGCGTCATGTCTGCTTATTGAAAAAGCTAACAATGAGTATAATGATAATGAGGGATGCGTGGCGTAGTAGCTCGCGTAACGTCACTGGCTCGTCTGCAAGGCGCCCAAAAGTAGAGGTTGTTGTGAAGAAAGGATATGTCAGTCGGGGGAAATCAGTTGTCGCAACAGGAGGGACAACGGCAACAGGAAAAGTACAAAAAGCAATTTATGATCATAAAATGATCAGTAAGTTCACAGGAATGAGGGCTTAATGCCGCACAGCTTAATACCATGAACTCAGGGCTGGTACCCTCTACTTTCTTCAGAGGTGCTAATAATGAAGCAGCCACTACTATACCCAAAGCATACATCAACTACCTATTGTTTGATGAGCAGTTCAAATGTGTAGGCGGTAACTTCAGTAGGGTAGACGCAAGCGGAAGTGTTAAAAAACATTGGTATACCGATATAAGCCAACTGCAAAACATCCCCATCACCAAAAACGGCTATATCTTTGTGTACGTAAGCAACGAGAGTAACATCAACGTGTTCTTTGACAACCTGCAGGTGATCCATAAACCTGGTCCTATTGTAGAGGAAACGCATTATTATCCGTTTGGTTTGACAATGGCGGGGATCTCATCTAAGGCGTGGAATGGAATAGCGGAGAATAAGAAAAAATTTAATGATGGTACGGAACTGCAAAGCAAAGAGTTTTCTGATGGAAGTGGATTAGATTGGTATGCTACAACCTATAGGAGTTATGATGCACAGATAGGAAGGTTCCATCAGATAGACCCATTAGCAGGTATTGCTGATGATTATAGCCCATATGCTTACGTTCTCAATAACCCACTTTTATATAATGATCCTTATGGTTTAGATACTACCAGAGGCAATGCACCAAAACCCAATCCTGATCCCGGTGATGTTTGGATACCAGGTAAAGGACCTGATCAAATTTTCGATGCAGATCAAGGTTGGACTCCTAATCCAGTATTACAGGAAGTTGTTGTGGGCGGTGGGTCAAGCAATAATGATAACAGTAATAATACATCAGCTCCTGATTGGTGGTCTACAACTTATAAAATAGTTTCTACAGGAGTAGGTACTTTAGGTACTTATTATGGGGTT
>JBGALP010000187.1:0-10002 GCA_044223805.1 Agriterribacter sp. | reverse complement strand
ACACACGGTTAGGCGCAAACGCAACTATAGATGATACATTTACGATGGCTGATTGTGTTTGCGCTTTCAGAATGGGCAGTAATTTTTCGTTCAACCTTATAATAGATAAATAGTTGGTGAGCATTTCTTCCTGAGCCTTTGAAAAACCATCTTCTGCCTCGGCAATATTGTGCAGTATTGCTCTTCCCGCATTATTAACCACTATATTAAGCTTGGGAAAATCGTTCTTCAACCTTTCGGTAAGCACCTCAATTTCTTTCTCGTCTGATACGTCGCTCCGGATTGCCGTTGCATTATCTAAATACTCCAAGGCTTTTTGTAACAGTTCATTATTTCTGCCTGTAATAATTACGTGATTTCCAGCCTGGGAAAATAGTTTGGCAATTTCAAGACCTATGCCTGCACTGCCACCGGTTATTAAAACCGTATTACCTGTTGTTTTCATTTTTATTTTTTTATTTGTTATTAATATACCGATCGGTATTTTTACAGTGAAAAAAAATTACTCAAGCGACTGAACCAGTTTTTTTACTGATTGCATGATGATTGTTCGGAACTGAGCTTTACCTGTAACTCTTGCTATCATGGTGGCGCCTTCTATCATAGCTATAATGGCTAAGGCTGTTTCTTCAGGGTCTACATCTTTCCTGAATTCTTTTTGGTCTATTCCTTTTTTGATCAGTCCACTCACCATTTTTTTCCAGTTCAACACAGCATCACCAGCTTTTTGTTTTAATAAAGGATGTGTATCGTCTGCCTCCACCGCGGTATTCAACACAGGGCAGCCACCTTCGGGGAAAGGATGTTTCAAAAAATCCTGGTATACTTTTACATACACCAATAGTTTTTGTTTGGCAGATGATTCCTTTGCAAGCTCCCGCTCTACAATAGCATTTACCTTTTTAAGATTGAACTCAAAAGCTGCCACTGCTACTTCATCCTTATTAGAAAAATTACCATAGATGCTGCCTTTAGTTAAGCCTGTAGCCTCCGTCATGTCGTTAAGCGAAGTACCGGCATAACCTTTTGCATTAAATATAGGTGCCGTCTTCTCAATAATAAACTGCCTTGTTTTTTCTGCTTTTGAAATCACTTCTAAAAATTGACGGTGTAAAATTATACCGATTGGTATATTTTTCAAAATATTGTCCAGTTTTAATTGTTAACTTTTATCCAAAAAATAAAAATGATAATTAACGGATGAGTGTAATCGTACCTTTCTTCGCAAACAATTCTCCGGTATCACAAATAAATTCTATGTAGTATACATATACAGCTCCTTCGCCCTGTCTGCCATTATAATTTCCGTCCCAACCGCGCAGGGGATCTTCAATATTCGCATTAAAGGTTTCATATACCACCTGCCCCCAGCGGTTATATACCCGCATAGATTTAATAGAACGGATGCCCTTTCCTTTTACGTAAAAAATATCATTTCTTCTGTCGCCGTCAGGTGTAAATGCGTTGGGAATATATACACGACTCTGCGCACAAACCAATTTTATAGAAACCGTATCAGCACTCATACACCCGAATTGGGTTTGCACAGTTACTATATAATCAATATCCCTGCGGGGTTCGCTTTGCGGGGCCTGGCAAGTAGTACAATCTAAATAATCAGGAGGCGACCAGGAATATTTAACCACATCACTGCTGCCAACAGCAGGCAATTGAACTGTGCTTCCGGTTAGCAATTGCATATCATCAGGTGCCTTTACGGCTGGTAATGGTTTAACAGCTACCGTAACTGATTTTGTATCTGTAAAACACTGGTATTTGTCTGCACCAACCACTGTATAGGTAGTATTGGTTGCAGGAGAAGCAGTAGGTTTTTCAGAATTGGTACTATTCAGTCCTGTGGTTGTATTGATCCACTCATAATTATCCGCTCCTGTTACAGGCAGTTGCACGGTGCTGCCAATGCAAACAAATGTATCAGGCACCAGTTGTATAGTAAATGGTTTTGCTACAATCAGCTTTGCGGAATCAGCACGCATACACCCAAATTCATTTTTTACGTTTACAGTGTAGGTGATATTATCCGTTGGCGTAGCAACAGGTGAGGCTATATTGGTTGCACTCAAGCCTGCCGCCGGCGACCAGCTATATTGTATGCCGTCTTCAGCTTTTAACTGCAGACTATTACCCAAACACACAGCAGATTCTTTGGGCGTAAGATTTACAACAGGGCGGCGGTTTACAATCAACGATTGGGTAGCAGTACTCTTGCAACCCTGGTTATCTGCTGAAAGTGTTACAGCTATAACGCCCGGGTTATTGTACTGTTGTTCTCCCGGTTGTTGCAGATCAGATTCATTACCGTTACCAAAATTCCAATGCCACAACAATTCAGTATTCATATCAGCCGAACCTTTATATATGATAGGGCCATTCTCGCATACAGCCGGAGGTGCTTCAATTTTGGGTTCGGGCGTTTGCAGAATAATAACGGAATCTGTTGCTGCTTTTTCGCAGCCAAAAGGGGATTTTACTTTCACCGTAGCCGCAAATCTTCCGGGTTGATTATAATAATATGATGGAATGCTATCAGTAGATTCAGTTCCGGAATTACCCGTACCAAAATTCCATGCATACGTCAATTGTTTTTGCAGTTGTTCGGCAGCAATACTTTTAACTACAGGATCAAATGTTACCATCGCGCTATCGCAAATGTTGACCGGATTTTTTTGAATAGCCAAAATAGCTAACGAATCAATTACAATCTTGTCCGGCAGTTCTGAATTACCAGAACAGCCATCACCATCTTTCATAATTAACGCCGGTTGATAAATCCCTGCTGTAGCGTAACTATGCGTAGCAAAGGTATCAGTAGTTTGTTTTAGATTACCATCTCCAAAATCCCACGTATACGAAGATGCATTGATTACTTCGGCGCTTAAGGTTACATTCTGATTCAAGCAACCAGACAAGGTATCCGCTTTTAAAACAGCATAAGGTCCTTTAATAGTAATGTATTCAATGGCTGAATCAACATAAGTGCTATTGCCATAAGCGTACAGCACTACTTCGCAGGCCAGCCTTATTATAAGTGTGCGTGGTGGCTGCCTGAAGGTCTGAAGTACCACCGTCGCCAAAAGTCCAGAATACATTTTTTTGATTTTCAGAATGATTTACAAACCGCACAATTACTGGCGGGCAGGTGGTATTGCCTACATAACTTTCACTGTGCGTAAACGCGGCGGCTACATCTTTGATATAGAGTGTTTGTATGGCAGTATCTGTGCACCCTGAAGGATCTTTAGCTATGAGTGTAATCGTTTCTTGTCCTAACGCTGTATAGGTTTTTGACGGCGGCGCAAATGTGTTATTATAAACAGCGCCACCGCTGAAAAACCAGTTGTATTGCGGGTTACTATTGCTTGCATTGGTAGTATTGGTAAAATAAACCGGCGTATTCGGAAAAACGTGATCAGGTGAATAAACAAACGATGCTTTAGGACCTTTCACACTCGCGTAGTTTTGTGAATAGGCATCAGTTGTTGATGTACATCCATCGGCATCGGTAACTGTTAATATCGGGTAATAAAAACCGGGTTCTTTATATTGATGTTCTGTTAATCCTTGTAAAGGATAGCTTGTATCAGCGTAACTCAAGGTATCGCCATCACTAAAATTCCACTCCCATTTTTTTATAGCCACACCATCACCGGCTAAAGACTGATCTTTAAAGATGACAGGTTTTTTAAAACACACACCGTTTTGCGTATATCCAAATACAGCTTTGGGCCCTTTTATTTTAAGCGTTATAAAATTGGTAGTGTCTGCACAATAGGGATAAGTGGTTGAACTAATAATAGCACGGATATTATTTTGTCCGTTATTGAGATTAGTGATAGTGGCATTAAAATCTGTAACAAAATAATTTCCGGTAGAAGTATAAGTGGGTGTAAATGCTGTGCCATCTCCATATTGCCATGATGTAATAGTGTAATGATTATTGTAGTCATCCAGGTAGGCGGGATTTCTTTCGAGCCCTGATATTCTGATAATCAAATCGCCACTGCCACATACTTCGGTTAGCTGGGCTTCCAGTTTGGGTGTTTGCTGCAGCAGTACATCAAGCATTATAGAATCTCGTACGTTACATTGTCCATTCTCCGCTATTAAATAAGCCTGGTATTTTCTGGTTTTATTATATACATGCGTTATAGATGATAATAATGGAGACACTTCCTCTGTTATACCGTCTCCAAAATCCCACCATGTTCTAACGGCCTTACTGGCGGTATCCTGGTAAAAAATAACTTCTCCGCTATTACAGGTTTGCTGCCGCGAAAGAATTTTTGGAAATGGTGGTAATACTTTCAGAAATGTACCTCGTTTAAGTGTATCCTTACATGTTCCGTTACCTACAATCAAAGTTACCGTGTAATCGCCATCCTCATTATAATTATGAGCAGGAGTCGAGCCGCTACCTGTCGTTCCATCGCCAAAATCCCACTGCCAGTCGGAAACATTTCCACCAGTTAAGTTAGTAAAATTAACCGCTGTTCTTCCACACACTACAGAATCGCTCACCGAAAAATCGGCTTTTGGTTTTTGATACACAGACACAGTGCTGTAAGTAGCTTTTCCAGCACAATTACTTTGTGTAGTATAGGTAAGCGTTACAGTATAACTGCCTACTTTGGTAAATGTATGCGAAGGGTTAGCCACAGCAGCAGTATCTCCATCACCAAAATCCCAGTGATACGATTTTACATCGGCTGGTTTATCCGCCGAAAAATCCATTGAAAAACCAGGGCAGCCGTTATCATTACCCTGTTTCACAATATTAATATCAGGTTTGGAAAGCACAATATTCTGCGACACTTTATTAACGCACCCTTCCGGATTGGTTGCTGATAGCAATACCTGGTAACTGCCATCATTGTTATAAGTATATGAAGGTTCTTTTACAGTAGCCGTTTGGCCGTTTCCAAAATTCCATTCCCATTTTACGGAAGAGGTTGAAGAATCTTTAAACTGAACCGTAACAGGGGCACCACATGCACCTTTCAGGTCGTATATAAAACCATCAATCTTCGGGCCTGCCTTAACATTCATTTGCCTTTCCTTCGATTCGGAACAGGTACTGTAAGTATTAGTAAGTTTAACAGTATATGTGCCAGGCGTAGTAAAAGTATAGTTGAATTTTTCTCCTGAATATTGCCCCGGAACGCCTGAAATTTCCCACAGCGTGGAGGTTGCTGCAGGTGTGCTTTTATTGGTAAAATCAGTTAGTGCGTTAGTGCACACAACCGCTGGCATATCAAAGTCCGTTACAAAATTGGCCACATTAATATAATCAGGTTGGTTCAGCGTATCTAAACAACCTTCAGAACTTTTTACTATCAGGCTTACATCAAAAGATCCTTTTTGATTATAGGGATGAACAGGTTGTTTATCAGTAGAAGAGCCGCCATCGCCAAAACTCCAGGTATAGGTAAGTGTTCCGGGGCCGGTGCTGGTGTTATTGAATGTTGCAGACTCGCCTACTGTGCAAAGCGCGGCTTTGGCCGCGTTAAATGCAGCGGTTAAAGGTGGTAGTATGGTAATGCCCGATTTATCAACCGTGATATAACAACCATAACTATTCACTACCGTTAAGCTAACGGGTGGCGTAGCCGCAGAAGTATACAGGTGAGAAACATTGGGCGTATTGCTGGTTGTATCAATGTTTCCATCGCCAAAATCCCAGAGATATCTTGTTATAGTTCCATCGCCTGCTGTGGCATTGCTTGAAAAATCAACAGAATAAGGCGCGCAGCCCTTGATTTGAGTAAAAGAGAAATCAGCAGTTGGGTGTTTGTATACCGTTATTGTTTTTGTTGCGGTGGAAGTTTGTGCCCCATCCTTAACAGTAAGTGTTACCGTGTAGGTTTTTTCAATAATATACACCGTTCCCGCATCTTTATCGTACCCTTTATTACTGTTGTTACCAAAATCCCATTCGTAAGTAGCAGCGGCGGAAGCTCCAGTTGTGGTATTAAAAAAATTTACACTCAACGGTGAGCACCCTCCGGCAGGAGGATCCATAGTAAAATCGGCTTTAAGCTGAGCAGTAGCTTTTATGCCTGCACTGCACAATATGCAGCATAAAATAATTTTTATTAGTGTATATATATAAGCAGGCCTGTTCACACATCCATAATATTGGTGCAAAAAATAATTAAAGGAAAGAAGGTGGTTTCATGTAGCATGCAGGAAATTGGATTTTTAAAAGCAACCGGAGAATAGGTGAAAATAGATAACAACAATACATAAAATATACCACATATTTAAGGGGGATGCATAATATTTAAAAGATGTTTAAGCAGGTTCATTGAAAAAATTTTATCTTGACCTCAACTATTTACATATCATATGGATCAACTTACTTTAGGTATAGGCACAAGGTTACAGCATACGCAATATGGACCGGGCGTAATAGTTGGCGTTAAATACGCCACTTATCTTATTTCTTTTATCAATCATGGCGTAAAAGAAATTGATAAAACAGATAACAAGCTGGATGAAATTATACCGGAGCATGTAACCGTAGAGGTAGAAACGGTTTCCGATACAGAGAAATCATTATTGAAAATTCTTCGGTTGTGGGGTGGCATCACAGAAAATGTTCCCCTGGGAGACAGATGGACAGGGGGTACACTATTGCTTCAACCCGCTGACCCTTCCTTAAAACCAAAAGAAATTCCCGTTGAAGCTTTCTTTCATAAAATTGTGATGCTGCGCGATAGGCTGCGTGTTTTGGAACAACAAATCAATGCACACAAAATATTATCGGATGAAGACAAAGTAAATCTTCAACAGTATATCACCAGGATTTATGGCTCACTTACCACCTTCAACGTTTTGTTTAAAAACAAGGAACAGTGGTTTATTGGGGAAAAGGGAGCGAAGGAAGATTAAGCAGCGGCATTTGTTGTTACATAAAATATTCAAACAAAAAATCCGGTGCGAATAAGCAAGCAATGCAATTGCCGTTTACTCACACCGGTTAGGTCTATCTCAAATACTCGTTGCCGTTTTTAAAACGCATACACTGCATCAGTTTTTCCACCAGGATGCTATTGGATCAGTTTCATGGGCATGTATTAAACAGCAATTCATTGGATATTGATAAGCTATTGGAATAAACGGGCAATAGGTTTGTCGTGGATATTTTGAATTTCAGAAACAAAAAAGACTCTTTTTTTAAAAATTTTTGATCACACGTTGATTGCTTTGCCGGCATGCTTTCAGCTTGTAATCCTTTCAGCAATTGGTCGTACTAAAGATTAACGCAGGAAACAAAAAGACTTTTTTTGTGATATAATTATTGATTATCTTTCTACAACACACTATATCATGTCTTTTGATATTCCTTCCATTGCTTCTTCCGATGATGCATTGATCAAGAATCTGCAGCAATCACAGCCGAACAAAAGAAGAGCTGAGGAAGCGCTTTTTAAAAAATATATCTATTTTATAAAAGAAGGGGTGAACAAATATTCCCTTCAGGAAGAAGAAGCGTTTGACGCTTATTCAGATACTATTTTACAGGCTATTAATAATATTGTAAGCGATTTGTTTGAAAACAGGTCTTCTTTAAAAACCTATCTCTACAGAATATTTGCCAACAAATGTGTTGACCTCATTCGTAAAAAAACGACCAATAAGCATAGCGTTTATAAAACATCCCCGGTTTCAGATATGCTGATGATGCTGGCAGACCCGGCAAAAACAGTAGTGCAATCCTTAATGGAAAAAAACGATGGAGAAGTATTAAAACATAAAATGGCGCAATTGGGAGAAAACTGTAAAAAGCTGCTGACCATGTTTGCGGATGGCTATAATGATAAAGAGCTGGCGGTAATAATGGAGTACAAATCGGCGGATGTAGTTAAAACCAGCCGCCTCAGGTGTCTTGAAAAATTACGTCAACTGTATATTTCTAAATAAATGGTATGAGCAACCTGGAATACATTGATGATTACTTTAGAGGCTCTAAAAGCAAAGAGCAGAAAGATGTGTTTGAAAAACGTATAGTAGATGACATTTCGTTTGCAGAAGATGTAGCTATGTATATTTCAGTTAATCAGCAGGCAAAACAACATGCCGCAGACGAAAAGAAACAACGGTTCAGGAAAATATATGATGATCAGAAAGTAACCAATATACAATCGGATCCTGCCTGGAAACCCTGGCAGTATCTCGCTGCTGCAAGCGTAATTGGTATATCGGCTATAATATACTTCTTCTTTTTTTCAGGCAAAGGTTCGTCTAAGCAAATGGCGGACAGATACGTTACACAAAACTGGCAAACATTAGGTGTAACCATGGGTAATGCCAACGATAACCTGCAGAAAGGGTTGGATTTATACAATGCCGGTAATGTGAATGAAGCTATAGTTGCCTTTAAAACTGCTTTAAAAGAAGATAATACAAACACCTACGCGCTGAAATATGCGGGCATTGCTTTTTATAAGTCGGCACAATATGACAGTGCAATAGTATACTTCAGCACATTAGCCGATGATACCGGCTTACACAGTAACCCAGGTAAATTGTATATGGCTGTTACCCTATTAAAAAGAGATAAACCCGGAGATAAAGAAGCGGCAAAAGATTTGCTTAAAGAAATTGTGACAAATGATCTTGAAGGGAAGCAGGATGCAGCGGAATGGCTTGAAAAATGGAAGTGAGCATAATTTAATTATTTAAATAAACCAGCATGAATAAACTATTTAAATTATCGTCGGGTGTAATGCTCATATTATTGGTTACAGTAATTATTTTTCTTAGTGCCTGCACCTCAACAAAAAATGGTAGCAGCGGTACATCAGAATGGATAAAATGGACAGTTGCGTTTAAGCCAGGAGCAAGCCAGGAAGACATTTCTGCTGCTCTCGGCAAAATAGATGCATATATTCTAAACTACATCTATAAGGAAGATCCGGAACACCAAAAAATAGTTATCGCCAATATTTCCCATAAAATAACATTTGGAATGGCTAATACTGGTACAATTGTGATAATAACAACAGAAGCTGTTGCAACAGGAGGAGCAAAGGTTAGAATTACTCCGCCAAGACCACCAAAGAATGACCTGATGCCAAACCTGGGTGGGATTGATTTTATAAAATAAACCAAGAAATTAAACAGATAGCTGTAATGTAATCTGCCAAAGAATAGTTGCATCCACCTTATATTTACCAAGCGTTTACGACCGGCTATGCGGTTGTAAACGCTATTTTCGTAATTTATCATTTACAACCAGCATTTACTTTGCGAAGTATAAGGAAACAAAACTGCCATTTGGCTTTATGTGGCATCCGCTGGCTCAATTTCCATTTCAATGTCACACTCTTTTATTTCATATTGATAATATCCCTTTTCTACACCCCAAAAATAAAGGCGCAATGTGGAGATCCTTTGGCTTTCAAGAAACAAATCTCATTGATATATGAATCTGAAAAAAACGACGCAATAAAATTATCAACGCTATTGAACATTGAAAAAAGCATTGATAGATGTAAAATGCAGAACGACTCAGTATCAATATATCTTCACCAGAAGATCGGCGTACTCTATTCCCGTAAGGATGATTATTCTAAGGCGGAAGAGCACACTCTACGCTCAATAACAATCGCCAAAAAATGTTTAGCACAAAATCGCTCCAATACATTACCCATTGTGGAAGGATATTATAATCTCTTTTATTATTATGAAATGAGCAACCAACCTGAAAAAAAATATCAGGCTATCGACAGCTCTATCGCTTATGCACTCAAAGAAGGGCAAGGATTGGAAACAATTCTTCCCGCCCTGGAAGATAAAGTTCAGTACACGTTTAATAAAGGAGAATATGATGAATGTATAAAAAATGCAACCCTTGCAGAGGAAATTCTGAGAAAACATTACAGTTTAGGCGATAGTATTATCAGATCAAAAACATTCATCGGCTTCAAGGCTAATGCTATATATTATTCAGGTCATACCGAAAATGCAGAGACTTTT
>JBGALP010000186.1:0-9910 GCA_044223805.1 Agriterribacter sp. | reverse complement strand
AGGTAGCACCCATATCTTCAGACATCCACACCTCACCCGGGCCAGGTTCACCATTGGGCATATCCTGGGAATGCATATGTAATGCATAGAAAACAGATTTGTTTTTTTGAGCATTAATACCACCGGTAAACGAAAATGCCGGCGACATAGCTGCTGGAAGTGGCTCTTGCGTAAATTTTTGTGAAGAAGGATGAAATACAGATACACCGGTTGCTGTAAAAATAAATATGGCATCTTTTGCTTTATCCATATCAGCATAAATAAAATCAATCGCACTATTCAGTGCCTGCTTTTTCCATGTTTTACCCGCATCCATGCTATAAAAGAAAAAATTATGTACGCTGAAGTAAAGTGCACCAACTCTTGCCGGATCAACGCGGATATTACTGATGCCTCCTTTTTCATATAAAGAACCATCACTCACTTCAATATAATAATTAGCGTGATCTCCCATATATACTTCCTTCTTTATTTCATTTTTTTGAGGAAATATCGTCTCCCATGTTTTGCCACCATCTACTGAACGGTTTAGCATAGAAGAGCCGATGTATAGTGTATTGGAATCTCCAGGATCGTAAGCATAAGAAGAAGCGCCATTCGCGAAATTAATCTGCTGATACGACTCTCCTCCATTGCCGGTAAGATAGGTTCCTGTCATATCGCAGCGCAGCAAAAATTTTTCGGCATTCTGAAATGAGAAAGTAGGAATAAAAGTAGCCCCACCGCCACCAGGACCAAGCTTTTCCCAATTGGATTTCTTTGAAGCAACTGAAGTTTTTTCTTGTTGAGGAGATTGACATGCTGTTATGCCAACAAATAATAAAATGCAGCAGTAAAGCTGGTATTGTTTTTTGTACATCTAACAATGGAATAAGCAGACAAGGTAAGCCTAAATGCAAAACAAACGATAGTTGAATGTTCAGCATGTGAAGATAATCAACATAATAAAAAATGGTCGGCTTGATGCCGACCATTATCTATTCATTCATCCTAAAACTGCGCGTATCCATCTCTGTCATCAAAATGGCGATCATGCATTTTCCTGCCATTAAAGTGTGCATACACTATACTTATTTGATATTGCCTTTCTTTTTCCAATCTGCGTATAGCGCGTTTTTTTTCGTTACGCCACATCCTGGGATCGCATTTTATTGCTTCTATCCGGGCATTGTAATCATAATTGATTTTATCAATCATCACATCACGCTGACGAATGGAAAAATCCGGAAACCGTCCATGGTCGTTATAACCATATCCATCATCGCGGCGTGGAGGATTGTTTTTATAATCGCGATCGTATTGAGCAAAAGCACCTGCAACAATAACTAATGATAACATCAAGGTAAAGATCTTTTTCATAATTGTAATTTTTAAAAGTTAGTAATTGCAGTATAGGATGGTAACCAGGCAACAATGTTTACTAAAGGATAGTTAATAAAACTGTAGTCAGGAGAAGAACACTAATGTTGTATATGAATATCATATTGGGTAAGCAGCCCTACCACTTCCGGGAGAGAAAACTTTGCTTTTTTAATGCTGTTGATCTGAGGATTAATTGTATAATTATGCGCTGTTGTAAGATCGGCCTTTTCAAGTATTGTTTTTTCAAAGTGTGCGTCTAAAAGATCGCAGTGGCTGAACGTTGCGCCAGTGAGATCGCATTCCGTAAAATCAACCTCATGTAAAACGGTTTGGCTGAAAACTGTTTTCTTTATTTTGGTTTTATAAAAAGAAGAATGATTGAGTATGCAGTTTTCAAAATGAAAAGACAACCTGAAATCAGCACAATTTTCAAAGTGTAATCCCAGCATCTTACAATCTTTAAACACTGCATCAATAAAAACAGTGTTCAACATTTTGCATAGGCTCAGGTTGCACCCGGTGAATGTACATTCAAGGAATTTTATTTCAGAAAGATCACAGTGCGAGAATTCACAACCTATAAATATGCAATTGTCATATTCTCCGGCCGGCAGAAATTCATTTGTATAGTTGATACCATTAAAAGTTTGATCTGCGAAAAATGCCGGTTGCATAATTTTTTACTGATGAATTACTAAGGCTTTTAAATAGAAAAGACTCCACTCAAGTTTTTCTGCGAATCACCGTAAAAATACAATTTGTACCCCGCTATGATTCTATACTTTTTTTACAAATTCTGATTTAAGTGCCATCGCTCCAAAACCATCAATCCTGCAATCAATGTTGTGGTCGCTGTCTACCAGGCGGATATTTTTCACTTTAGTTCCTGCCTTAATACTTTGTGAAGATCCTTTTACCGGAAGGTTTTTTATGGTTACAACCGTGTCGCCATTTTGAAGAATATTGCCATTGGAGTCTTTTACTACAAACACTTCCTCCTTTCCGTTACTTTCGTCAGCATTCCATTCGTGTCCGCATTCAGGGCATACAAGCAGACCATCCATTTCATAGGTATAGGTAGATTTACATAAAGGACAGGTAGTAAGTGTAGCCATGGTATTACATTGGTTTGATTGTAAAGATAAAAGTAAGAGCACCGGTTCTGAAACAAACAATAGTTATTCGTTTGTTTCAAAAAAGAAAAAGGAATACGGGTGAAAGTATTCCTTTGTGATCCGGATTGGATTCGAACCAATGACCCTCAGCTTAGAAGGCTGATGCTCTATCCAACTGAGCTACCGGACCAACGTTGTTTATCTCCAGTACAAGTTGCAGTTTTGAAGTTGCAAACCTTACACCCCAAACCCCAAATCTATTTTTTGGGATGGCAAAGATAATTTTTTTTAGTTTGCAGCCAAACTGTAATTAAAAGTTATGGATGTAAAGATAGAATCAAGCTGGAAAGCCGTGCTGAAAGAAGAATTTGCTAAACCTTATTTTGAGCAGATTGTGTATTTTTTGAAGACAGAGCGCATGGCGGGCAAGACTATTTATCCTCCGGGACCACTTATTTTTAATGCATTTGATCAAACTCCATTCAGCGAAGTAAAAGTGGTGATCATTGGTCAGGATCCATATCATGGAGCAGGGCAGGCACATGGCTTATGTTTTTCGGTGCAGGATGGCGTTCCTCCACCCCCTTCGCTGGTTAATATTTTTAAAGAGATACAGTCTGACATCGGTATACAAATGAATGTGAAGAAAGGAAATCTCACCCATTGGGCACAACAGGGAGTATTGTTGCTGAACGCTGCGCTAACTGTAAGAGCTAATGAACCATTCAGCCATTCAAAAATTGGTTGGGCTACATTCACAGATGCAGTGATTCAAAAAATTGCCGAAGACAAGGAAGGTATAGTATTTTTGTTGTGGGGCAAGTTCGCACAGGAAAAACAATCGCTTATTGATGAAACAAAACATCATGTGTTAAAAGCAGCTCATCCTTCTCCTTTTTCGGCCGATAAAGGATTTTTTGGATGCAAACATTTTTCAAAAACAAACCAACTGTTACAAAATCAGGGCAAAGACCCCATTGACTGGAAAATTCAATAACGCTGCATTTCTTTTTACTTCTTACTTTCAGCTTTTAATACAGCTATGATTAAAAATATTTTAGGACGTATATGGGCCACCTGGGGTGCAATTATTTTTGTACTTACTTTATTGATAGTGGTTGTGCCCATTATGCTTACTAATTATATAAAAGAACCACGGGGCACAGAAGTATTCAGACGCATTTCAAAAGCATGGATGGATGTTTTTCTTTTTGCTATCGGTTGCCCATTAGTAATAAAAGGAAAAGAACACTTTAAAAAAGGGGAAAATTATATTATAGCAAGCAACCATAATTCTTATATGGATGTGCCTGTAACCACACCATATATACCAGGACCAAACAAAACTATAGCAAAAGCAGAACTGGCTAAAACGCCATTGTTTGGCCCCATATATAAGCGTGGCTCAATATTAGTAGATCGTAAAAGTGATCGCAGCCGTAAAGAGAGTTATATAAAAATGAAAGAAACACTAAGCCAGGGATTGCATATGTGTATTTATCCTGAAGGCACCAGGAACACTACCAACGAGCCACTCAAATCTTTTCACGATGGCGCTTTTAAGCTGGCCATTGATACTGGCAAAGCCATCATTCCAACACTACTATTCAATACAAAAAAAGTATTACCGGGAAGCAGCAAACCATTTTATATATGGCCGGCAAAACTGGAAATGCATTTTCTTGCTCCGGTATATGTACAGCCCGGCGATACAGTAACCTCTTTAAAAGAAAAGGTATTTGGTATTATGTACGCATTTTGTGTGGAACACAATAATAAAAATAAGAGGAATAATTAATTGGTGAAATTGCTGAAGGTTCTTGTACGGTTGATCTTAAGATCGCGCAACATGCCTGATTTTGGGAAAATGGATATATTAAACGAACGCCACAAGCCAAATGGCGTAACGTTTATTGACATTTGCCAGCAATGCATTTCACGGGTAATAAACATGGAGAACGACGGTATCTTTAATGTTTTAAAATCAAAATAACCGTTTGCGCCAACCTTCCATTTTTCTGTTAAACTAAAATCACCATTAAACTGCATGCTTGAGGTAAGCTGTGTTTTATAACTATAGTCTGTTTGCAGCAGTTTGCTAAAGCTGAGGGAGTAAGATACATTAATATTCCATGGCACATTAAAATCAACAAATTCCGATGGGTTTCTTTTTACATAGTCCAGTTGTTGCTGCATTTCATCGGCTGTAAGATTATCGTAATTGTCGTATTGCTGTTGAACCTTCTGATCTTTCTTGGGATCTTTGGACTTGCTTTTGAAGCTGGTTGACACCGCAAGGCTTCCGTTGGTAATTCGTCCTAATGAAAGCTTGCCACTGTTCTGCCAGGCATATTTGTTTACTCTTATTCCATATTGGTCAACCTGGTAAGGATCAACGTTGGCGCTTGCAGTAATATTTACTTTTTGGAATAAAGTACTTCTTACATAAATATTAAAAGTGCTCAAATTAAAAGAGTCAGCCAGCAGGTTATAACTGCTCGTAATACCAAATCCATCAATGATCTTAACCTTCTTCAACCCATCGTCAGTTGGGAGTTCTCCATTTTCATCCTGCGAAGTAGTGTCTTTCTTCGGCTTTACTTTCATCTCCAAAAAATTATCTATACCAAAGCCAATACTCCCCGATCGTCCATAGCCAAAAGATCCATACGTGGTTTTATCAAATTGCGACATCATCATTCTGTGTCCCAGGGTATCATACTGAGTAAGCGTATAGTATGCCTTTGACAAATCAGGCTTATACCCTATGCTTAACTGTGGCCGCATAGTATGCCTTATTGCTTGGATTTTAGCATTCTTGTTTTTCATGGTTAGGGTTCCAAAAAAAGAGGAACTGAACGATATAGACATGGATATATCTCTTGCGGAATAAAATCCTTTTTCAATAGTAGTATCAACTTTTTTTCCATTCCAGTTTCTGAATATTCTTTGTGAGTACCATCTTTCCTGGTAGCTGAAGCCAGGCGAAATTTGCAAAGGACCCAATTGCGGTAAAGCCAGGGATATAGGAATATTATGTTGCGCTCCCCATTGAAAAGTATCAATCAATTGTTTCCAGCTAAATGCAGTATCGTAAAAAGTAGCCTGTCCACGCACACTACCGGTATACCCTACCCCAAGTTTCTGGTACCATTTTCCTGAGCCAACCATTTCTTTGGGCTGCAATGGATATAAGGTGGTTACATTGAAATTAATATCAGGCAAATTAAGATTCACTGTTTTGTTCAACGTGTTTTGCGAGTGATTAAGGTTAACAGACAGGTTATATGGTTTGCCTATCCACGATTTTTGATACGATATAGATGAGCTTAACTGGTTAGTAAAGCTTAATGGTTGTGAATAGCTTGAGCCTGTGGTATTGCCGGTATGATCCACATATGAGTTAGTTGCATTATATCTTGTATAAGAACTTGAACCCGCATTTACACTTGCTGAAAAACTCACGCCCGGTCTTGCCTTACTATCCGTTCTGTGGCTCCATGTTAAGAAGAAAGTCTTATTCTTATTAAAGTCGGGGTCTCCCTTAAAACCAAGATGTGTATTTTGATAACTGAAGTTAAGCGATCCGTTATATTTATACCGCACACGGTATGTGGGCGAAAAATTAAGTCGCCAACTTCCATACGAGTATATATCAAACTTAGTAGTAACATCAAAGTTGTCACTGATTACCTTGTAATATCCCAACCCTTCAAGTCCCAGACCATAATCCTGCGTAACGGTAAACTGCGGAGGCATAATGCCTGACTGCCTTCCGTGCTTCATCGGAAACATACCGAAAGGGAGTATGATTGGAAGTATGGGTACATTTTCAAACTCAACGCCAACGGGCCCTGTAACAGCTACTTTTTGATTAATATATTTTATTCTTTTTGCTTTAAAAGCGAAGTGAGGCGTATCATAATTACAGGTTGTAAAGCGTCCCCTGAAAGCATATATCGTTTGTGCATCCACTTTTTTTACTGCTTCAGCATAATTATATAACTCGCCCTGTTGAAAATAGCTGCTGTGCGAAAGCCCTTTTTGTGTTTTGAAATTAAATGTAAGGCTATCACTAACAGTGGTAGTTTCACCCTGTACGAGTTTTGCCTGACCTATCACTTTTCCTGCGGTATCTAACTTCATGCGGGCAGTTACCAGGTTGGTTTGCTGATCAAAAGCTATTTCCGGCGCAGTAAGATGAACGTCGGTATATTTTACATCCGTTTCCCCATACAGATATAACTTTTTAGCTGTTACGTCCAGCACCATGGAGTCTTTAGCTTTATAGTCAATAGGTCCTTCAATAGAATCTTTTGACATTTTTACATTGAAAGTATCTATCTTAACTCTTTTAGATGTATCGCCAGATGCTGATGTATCTTTCCAGATAAGGTTAGTATTATCAGTTGTACGAACGGGTAGTAGCTTGCTTTTGAGTGGAGTAATGGTATCTGTTAATGCTGTTAAATTATTGTAAAAAGGAATTGTACTTTTGCTTTTTGCCCATGCATTATACGTTATTGCAATAGTAAGCAGCAGTAAGGTGGAGGTATATATATAATTTCGCTTAAATTTGCGACATTTATTTTTCATACATTCAACAGGCAACAAAAATAGCCATATTACCGGTAAGAAAACGTGAAGATTGAAATAGAATTACAAACCCTGATTAAATTTTAACAACGAGATGCAGAAAAAAATCTTTGTATCATTTTCTTTTCTTCTGTTTTGTTTTTTAATTTCTGATGTTTCTGTAGCACAAACAAAAAGCCGTATTAAAACTATTATAGTAGATGCTGGGCATGGCGGCAAAGACCAGGGAGCAAAGGGCGCTTATTCTACAGAAGCTCAGATAACGCTGCAGCTATCACTTAAGGTTGCAGCAGCTTTACAAAAAGAATTGCCCGATACAAAAATTGTTGAAACCCGCACAACAGATATATATAATTCCGTAACGGAAAAAGCGGCATTCGCTAATCAAAATAAAGGCGATTTGTTTGTTTGTATACATGTTAATGCCGCTCCCGACATTCGCCATTCAGAAATAACCGGGTACCGTAACCGCACTTATTATACAGGCAAAGGGAAAAAGAAGACAAAGCACACAAAAAAAGAGCCTGTGTACAGGGTATGGTATACACCTAATCCACGTACAGGCACCGGCACCTATGTTTGGGCGGCAGACAGAGATACTAAAAAAGCGGATGCGCTAAGCGAGCGTTTTGAATCGGAAGGTGAGCTTACTGATGCGCCTGATCCCACCACTCCTGAGGGCAGAATATTGAGCAGGCTTTGGGTACAGAAATATTTTAAAAACAGTGTTCGGCTGGCTACCATGATTGAAGGTGAGTTTGAGAAAACGGGCCGTAAAAGCGATGGAGTATTGCAACGAAATGAAAAAGGTATTTGGGTGTTACAGGCAACCAATATGCCTGCTGTATTAATTGAAACCGGTTTTATTACCAATAAGGAAGAAGAGGACTATCTTAACAGCGACCAGGGGCAGCAGGAAATGACCACAGCTATAGTAAATGCAGTGGTTAATTTCAAAAAAACAATGGATGCTTCAAGAAACAGCGCTATCACCGACAGCACTTCTACATCTACTAATATAAAACAGAGTACTAACCCGGTTGTACCGGTTACGGGCTCAACAAAATCCTCAAAACGCTGAGCTTTGCCCGTTATATGATTGTGCATTCACTTAATATGCTATTTTTGCGGTGAAAGTGTTGATTTTGAATAATAAGTAAAAGTCCCAATCGTTCATCCTGGAGTTATTGTTTGCCTTGGCATTTTTAGTATGATCATGCTGCGGGATGTTTCCGGAAATACAGGGTGCAGTATCCTGTTATAAAATTAAATTGAAAAGGATGAAAATCTCTAATGAAACCAAAGTTGGCGTTTTAACTGCTATTGCTATTACACTGCTGATCCTGGGGTTTAATTATCTGAAGGGGAAATCCATTTTTGAAAGAAACTTTTTCGTGTATACCGTATTCAATTCAGTAGATGGATTGTCTGTATCGAACGCGGTTATGATCAATGGGCTTCCGGTAGGCAAGGTTTATAAAATGGAAGAAAAGGATAATGATCTTACCGGCATTATAGTAACGCTAAATCTTACTAAGAATATTAATATCCCCAAAAATTCTATTGCTTCTATTTCAGGTAGTCTATTGGGTAATACTACTATGGAAATAAAATTAGGTACTGATCATAATTTTATTAAAAAAGGCGATACCATAGCAACCAACTCTTCTTTAGGTTTGCTTGACCAGGTAACAGGTCGTATTGATCCGGCGCTTGCTAAAGTAAATGTGGCGCTAACATCGCTCGACTCTGTTTTAAAACTTATAGGTGGTATTTTCGATCCGCGCACACAGCATAATTTTCAAACCATATTCGCCAACCTGGCTGTATCTACCGCACATCTTGATGGATTATTGAATAACCAAACGGGTGCACTTGCTAAAACACTATCTAACGCCAGCGCTTTTACAGGCAACCTTAAAAATAATAATGATACTATTACGCAAATGCTGAGCAATCTTAAAACCACTACGGGGAAATTCGCAAATCTTGAACTCGAACAGACTTTAACAAAACTGCAATCAGCCATCACTCAACTTAATACTACCTTGGACAAAGTGAATAATAACAATGGCACTTTGGGACTGCTGATGAATGATAAAAAATTATACAACAATCTTAACTCCGCATCCAATAGCCTGAATATTTTATTACAGGATTTCAGGGTACATCCACGCCGCTATACGGGCGGATTGGTATTTGGCAAAAAAGATAAATCAGCTCCACTGATGAATCCCCTGCCAGATTCTTCAGGCACAGTACCGGATACAGATAAAAAATAGTGATGAATACGCTTAAGCGCATTGTAACAACCTTTGTATTTTTATTAACCATTTCTTTTTTATTTGCCCAGCAAAAGCAACCGGTTGTTCCACAGGCGAAACCTGCTCCAACTCCACCTGTTAGTGTTGCAAAAGACACCACAATAAAAGATACTGCAAGAGTTATAAACCTGATACGATCTAACATTTTAAGATTAGAAAAAAAAGATTCAACAGATCTGCAGATATTGGTTGGGAATGCACAGTTACGACAGGGTAAAACGCTTTTTTATGGTGATAGCATTATAATGAATAAACAAAAAAATACCATTGAAGTATTTGGCAATATTCATATAAACGATGCGGATAGTGTGAATGTATTTTCGCAATACCTCATTTATTATGGTAATAACAGGATAGCCAATTTGAAGAAAGCAGTAAAGCTCAGCGATGGCAAAGCTATACTTACTACTGAAGCGTTGGAATATGATCTTAATTCAAAAACAGGTACTTATTTAAATGGGGGAAAGATTGTAAATGGAAAATCTACCCTGACAAGTAAGGAAGGATATTATT
>JBGALP010000185.1:0-9973 GCA_044223805.1 Agriterribacter sp. | reverse complement strand
GCATTGTGCAAAGGCGAGGGACATTGCAGCTGTGGGGCATTGTAGATTTTTTGTCGAATCTATACTCTTCAATAAACAACAGTATGCAGTTACAAATTTCCCCCCTATCGGTGGGTGGAGACACCATAGCCGTCAACTTAAGTAAATAACAAATCCCTGCGGTTGCCCGCAGGGACAATTTTATTCCTCATATATTTGTTTTTTGTTTTAAAGCCATCAGTATTTGTAAGGTAAGTTTGATGCTGATGGCTATTTTTTTTAACCATTGTAAAGATAAAATTATTGTTCTCAATATCGGTTGTTAACTGTAAGAGATCGCTTAATTTTTTTCTTCCTTTTTTATTTTCCTTGTATGCATAGCACATTAACACTTCAGTGATTTTTATCAACCATTCTTTTAGTTTTTCAGCACTTCCGAACAATGCCGTTTTTAGATGAAGTGCCGATGATTTTAAAATGGCCATACATTTATGCGGGCTCAGTAAAGCTTTCCTCTTGTTCCAATAAGCTTCTTCAGCTATATTCGTGATATCACGGCAGACCAGTATCCAGATAAACTTGCTATACAAGTAACATTTCAACCGACATGGCTTCATTTTGTGCACAACACTAATGTTAACAATGCTTTTCCATATTTTAAACATCAGTTCTATTTGCCAGCGTATTTTGTATAAATCATATACCTGATCAACATTCAGCACATCGTTTTTGATATTTGTAACAAACACGTTTAATTTACTCCATATCAAATCTTCTTTACAGAGTTTCCCTTTCTTGTTTTGTTTTCTGATTAATCTGTTCCTTCCTGCATCCTCTGGCAAAGCCCATGCTAACATTCTAACCGGGTGTTTCTGATCTCTACCAATATAAACCCATTGATCAAAGCACCCACTTTTGCTACGCTGAGCCTGTTGCAGTATTTCGCTCCACGACAGCTTTACATATTGACCGTATTGCTGCTGATAGATACCAACCTGGAACTTTAAGCGGCTGACATAGAATGCTTTTCGCTGTTCTATTTTCAAATAACTATCGGTGCTATAATAACCTAAATCGCGTAGTATTAAGTCTCCCGCAGCAATACTATCCATCCGGTTATCGGCAACTGTTTTATCTGATTGCCGGGCATTACCTAAAGAAAAGTAATAAACCTTGCCGCTTAACACATCGTACTCTAATTGAATAGCCGCACAAGCTAGTGCATTGCAGGCGCTGTAACCCGGAAAGGATTCGGCAAAATAATCAGGCAGTTTAAATTCTGTGGAGTCCATCACCTTCAGGGAGGTAAAGTGAGCTGACAGATGACTGCTTATCCGTGTATTTAACTGTTGCCGGTTCAGCAGCGTTTCAAAGAGCTTTTCAATAAATAACAGGGCTTTATCATTGAACCTTTTATCTACTGCCTGTTTGCTAACAGAGGTTAACCCCTCCTGGTAAGCACATAGTGCATGTTGTTGAAGACTGGGAGAACGATATTGAAAGTGATCAAATAACAGCATTCGTAAAAAACTGCTTGCATTGAATTTCCTTTGGCGGCTTATGAAACCTATTTCCATTGCAAGCTGATTTAACTGATCCTCTGAAAAAATGGCTTTCAGCTTGTTTACTGCCTCATCTACCTTCTTGATTGACTGGTCTGCTATTAAATGCGCTTTCTTCCTCTAAAACCTTAAGTTGACGGCTATGGTGAAGACACCCACCGATAGAGAAAATATTGAAATGAAAGGATTGCGTAGCGTAGGTACGCTTTATGCAATGCTGATTCCAACACAAAACGTTCCTAACGGAACGATAAAAGAATTATTGATTTTATTCCGCTACAGGAGTGTGTCTCACCATAGGATCAGAATTTGTGTTACCTGGAAAAAGAAAATCCGGTTAAAAATGCAGGAAAAACACTCATAAAGAAAAAGTTGACAAATCTTATTATTGCTGCCAGATAGTTAGGGTCACGTAAAAGTTCGGTCGAAAGGAACTTAGAAAAGGCAACGGCGGCTTATTCTTTACTTCAAAATATAAATCCTTTTTTATGACAGTGAACATCAAGGCTGGTAAAAAAAGTCTCCCTCCTAATCCAAACAATAATGAGATAGTATCGTATCAAAAACTCAGGGCATTTATTGGAATGATAGGTATTTTTTTGCCGATAGGAGTTGTGTTGGGGTGCTTGCTTTTTGGAGCAGGCTGTTACGCCTGGCAGGTTTCCATCAGCCACTACTATTACTCCATAATGCATATTTTATTTGTTTGTATTTTATGTGTGCTGGGTGGATTCCTGATTACATATCGTGGTAAAAACAAATGGGAAAGCAGGCTTTCGAACCTTGCAGGTTGTTGTGCTTTTGGTATTGCTGCTTTTCCTACACAATTTGATGGCTTCCTTTCAAATGGTAATAACCAGTATGTTGATTTGCTTAAAAAGGTGACTGAATTCTGGGGTGGGGTACATTATGGATTTGCTGCAACATTATTCGTATGTTTTATTATTTTTTGTTTGCACTTTTTCCAGATTCCTGATGAAGATTATACGGGAGTGGATGCAGAAAAATTTGAACGCCGCAAACGGGTTTACAAATTTTGTGGATGGACTATCATAATCAGCATAATTGCTATTGGATTGTTCAACTTTGTTTTTCACGTAAAGGAAGGCGTTTTTATCTACAGCACTTTTATATTTGAAACCACCTCGCTATGGGCATTTGGCACGGCATGGTTGGTTAAGGGATCAAAAATTTTGCAAAGGGTGCCTTTGGTTAAAAAAGTAATCGAGCCGCTGCGTTGAGTGTTTTCTCTGTTTTACATATACAACGGTCAATGGAATAAACCATATGCGGCGGCGCGATCCCCACGAAGAAAGAAGGCATTTAATTTTATACAGGTTTATCACCGGCTGGGGATGGCTTCGGCGCAGCCACTCACATTGCCTTACGCTTCGCTCCTCGCCATGACGCGAGGAGCGTGAAATGTATTCTTTAGCTTGTAACTCACGTGTTGACAATCCCAAAAACTTCGTGAAACTTTGTGCCTCCGTGTCTTAGTGGTTCACTGCACCGGTATCTGTATTTCCAGCGAGCAGCCATTACCGGGAGTGCTGGTGATTTTTACTTTTCCGTCGAATGATTCCACGCGGTTAATGATATTGGAGAGGCCTATGCCGTTTACTTTTTTCGTAGTATTAAATCCTTTGCCATCGTCGGTGATCATTACATTTAACATGCCAGCGTGCAGCTCTATAATAATGTCTACCTGCATGGCTTCCGCATGTTTCAGAATGTTGTTCATCTGCTCCTGGATAATGCGGTACAGGTTTATTTTCAAATCATCTTTTATCGCGTCGTTATCTATGCCATATACAACGTTTATTTTTACCGGCGACACCAATTGTGTTTTCTGCGCGATTTCTAATATCAGCCCTTCCAGGTCAACATCACTTAACGGCATTACCTGTCGGTGACTTAATGTTCTTATCTGGTAAATAGTATTATCAACAAGATCAATGGCATTATCAATATGCAGTTTAGCATCTTGTTCTTTACCCCGCGCTAACGATAATGATAATTTTATACCGGTCAATATCTGGTTTACATTATCATGCAGTTCCCTGCCCAGCCTGTTGCGTTCTTTCTCTTCCGCTTTCAGCATTGCCCGCATAATCTTTTTCTGCTCCTGCTCCCGTTGCTCCAGTATTCTTTTCTGTAAGCGTTTATTTTGGGTTACATCTATCAAAGTTCCTATCACCGCGGGCTTTCCATTAATAATGGTACTGCATCCAAAAATCTCCACATTCACCATCTGCCCATTCTTTTTATGTCCTACCATTTCATAGCGTGCACCACGGGTAGAGGTAGTAAACCTGTCTTCCATATATTGTGCTACATCATGCTGCGTGCTGAGCGCATTGAGTATATCCGTAGCATTGTTATCCATCTCTGATTCGGAATAACCGAATATGGCTGCAAATTGTGGGTTTACATAGGTAAATTTTTTATCCCTTATAATGTACACCCCTGCTAACGACTGCTCTACCAATGCCCTGAACCGGCCTTCTGCTTCGCGCAATTTATGTTCGGCGTTTTTCCTGGTGGTAATATCTCTTATAAATAATTGATAGCTGCCGTCTGCCAGTTTTTTGCCATTTACTTCTGCCGGGAAAACCGTTCCATCCTTTTTTTTACACTCCATTTCAACTACCGCATCATGAGCGTTTGCAAAAAAATCGAGTTTATTAATACCGTTATTGGTTGTTTGTAAATCCGGCAGGCGCATGGCCGAAAATGTTGCAGCGGGATAGCCAAAAAGATTACTTGCACTAAGGTTTACACTTTCTATAATACCTATCTCATCAAATAAAATAATAGCATCGGTAGCCTGTTCAAAAAGCTGCTGGTATTTGTTCCTGCTTTCTGTAATTTTTTCCTTTGCCTGTTGATTGATTAAAGCATTCTGCCCTACAAGCTTTTGAATAAGGGATTCGTTTAAGGCATCCTGTTTATCAATGATCCTTTTAATGGCAAAGCAGCAACCATTCAAAATAAAGCACGCCACAAAAGCACGCATGCGGTAAATAGCCACATTGTCTTTTTTGCCGGCTCCCACCAATTCCTGCACTCCTAAAAAACTAAACACTACATCGCAAAACACAATCAGCAGTGTAGGTAATAATAAAATAATAATAAAGTCTGTTTTATTAGAAGTGCCCAGCAGGTAGGGTACGGCCGCTACGCTTATCAAAAAAAGATAAACGCTGGTAAATTCCGAGGTGAGCAGGTAGCCACCGTTTCGTAACCCATGCATGGTATATAAACCAATAATAACAACAGGAGGCATCCAGCTTACAAAAAATGTGGCAAGCCGCATTTTTCCATAATAGTTACATATAACGGGTATTAGCGCGAAAACGATTGCTATTAAAAAGTCGGTATTCTCTCTGTTGTTAACATTGGAGTTGGTAACTGTTAAGGAAATAATGAAGCGGATAATAATAATCAGCAGTAAACCTGTGACAGTAATGAGTCCGAAATAATTAATAATTTTTGAGCTCCGGTTGTGCTTCCGCCTCGAATCAGATTCCAGATCAAGGTCTAACGCCTGTAGCATACGCCTCATTATTTAAGTTTTCTTAAGAAGACTCCTACAAATATATAGGCGGAATGTGAAAATACAAGCCTCCTAACGGTTAAGCACAATACATTAAAGCTCTTATGTCTTTGGGCATAAGTAGATCATCTTATTCATTCAACCAACTACCATATATGAAGATGAACGTTCCTTTTAGTTGGGAATACACACAACCATAGCATTAATGCTCAACCTGTTGAATGATTGTAGCGAAGACAGACCACCTCCCTGTCTACCGGCAGCCAGGCAAAGCAGGGCTGAAGAAGGAAGAGTCTATCTTCGCTACGGGATCATGCTGACTGAACTTTATTTTGATTGACTGGGAGATAGATCCCTCCCGGGACGGTATCGGGATGACAATACAAAATACAAACCACAAACTCTTAGTGCCCTTTGTGTCCTCCGTGCCTTGGTAGGCAAGGTTCAATATATTCGCCACAAAAAAAAGCTTCTCCCGCTTTGAGCGAAAGAAGCTATGAACATGTAGAAAAATGTATAAATTATTTTACACCGTTGCTGGAAACACCGTTTCCATTAGCGCTATGGCTTTTAGAGATCAGGCTGTTTGTTTCTGATTTTTCAATTTTGTTTTCCTGGTATGCAGGTGCATCAGCATAATACTGTTCCTGCATCATAGTTGGTCTTTCGTTCGCTAAAAATCCAACTCTTAAAAATGCGGATTCATGTCTCCTGATTATTTCCTGTAACCGCTGCGCGGCTCTGTACGCATTTATTTTTCCGAAATCATAATCGTTCTTCAATTCCTGCAATTCAATTTTGTACATAATGGATGATGATGATCTGCGGGCAAAATCGAAGGTTTTATCCAACAGTACCACTAACCCCGGAATACCTGCTATAATAGCGAGCCAGATATTATTGATAAAAATTTTTTGTCCGGAGGCTACCATGATAGCCGAAGCAAAACTCGCGATGATAGATACCCACAATATAATGTGAGCTAAACTGGAATCACGGGAGATGTCTTTTACGCGTTTTTTTAATTCTTTCTGAATCTCGAGCTCAAGCGCCTGAGTTGCTTTATTTGTGTCCATAGAAACTATATTTATTGCTTGTGAAATTTTTTTTGACAACATATTTGAACGTAATTTTCACCAGCATCCAATTGCATAACTGCTGCCGGCATTTATTAACTTATAGTTCAATAGTGTTTGTCGGTAAAGGGTTACGGGTGTATCAGAAGAATATTCAGATTGGAGATAGTAAAAGTAGAAAGTTCCCACGAATAAAAAAGCAGCGTAGTATCATTTCGACCGGAAATTACCGTTTGGTAATTTTTTTAAACCCACTCATTATAAAAGCCCTTGTCTTTCAATGCAAAACAAAATTGCTACTGCCGAAAACAGGGCGTTCAGTATACGCGACCAGCAGAACAGAAGCATCACAATTGTTCCACTACATGTTCAGGCAGAATAAACCCTTCTTCCAGTTCGATTATCTGCAAATTCCTGAATTCTATTCTTGCGCCTTCTGCTTCAAGGCATAAATATCCTTTCCGTTGCGAAGATTGACGAATGCCATTTACATACTTTCCGTTAACCGATAATTTAATGGTGCCATCCACACACACAACATTATAGGTGTTCCATTCTCCTGCACCAACACACCTGTTCTCTATAGATTTACTTCTTTCTCCTCTTGGGTTGTCCGGCGTGGTTTTGGTTTTGCCCGCACCAAATAATTCTCCGTGCACATAAGCAATAGGTGGCGTTACGCCATTTTGTATATGCTGATTTACCCAATCCAGTTCAAGCATCTGTACTTCTACACCGCTGGGCAAGCGACTCTCTTCTTCGGGCTTTGCGTCACACCAAACAAATATGCCCGAGTTGCCTCCCTTTTCCATATGCCGCCACTCTACATGCAAAATAAAATTCTGGTACATCTTCTCCGAACGTACTACACCAATAGGTAAACCTTTTCCAATTAATTTATCTTTTTCTTTATACCAACTGGTGTCGGAGGTATTCACATCCACCCAACGTAAGGATTCCGCGGCGCGTTCTCCTGCTATCAGTTTATTGAAATTTTTCTTTACCCCAAACTCAAAAAGTGTCTGGCTAAAACTGGGTGAAGAGTACCCGAAGCACAAAAACAAAAAGACAGGTGTTAAGGATTTCATGTATGGCAGATTAAATTCGGTTATACGTTAGTGATATGTTTTATAAGAACGTTCTAAAATTAAGATTTAGTTTTTAATGGGCGACTTCTTAGTCCTATCCAACTCATTAGTGCAGCTGTTTATCAAAACGAAGATGATTGATAGTCAAATCGCGGATTTTGTTTTTTTACAATTTTTACAAATTCCTCCAGGCTACCATCGCTATTGGGAGTGAAATGCAGAGAAAATGTTTTAGCATCCATGTCGGAATATTCAAGCGCGAATTCCTGCAGCCACTTGTTTCCGGAAAATGTTGCTTTGAGTGCCGTTACATGCGACAACGGTAAAACAATGGATTTCTTTCCGCGTGTTAAATACAAATAATTATCATCAAATTCAATAACGAGTCTATTCCTGATCAGGAAAAAAGAAAGCCATATTAGAAACACTCCCAAAAAGGGAAACAGGATATCATCTATCGAAGCATCATTTCTAAAAATAAACCTGAACCTGAAGGCTAACAATAATCCCAACACCATCATTACAATCTGCGAAGCAGCATCTTTTTTTGAAATCTTCTTTTTCATGTTTACCATTTCTCACCTGAATAACGGTCATTTCCTGGATTTGCACGATTGAATTGTATACTACTTCAATACCTCTCTTATTTCAGGCACCAGCAACTCCGCCCATTTCCTGTACATTTTTCCTGAGAAGTGAAGACTATCGCTGGCAATAAGTGAAGGTTCATGTAATGCTTCTTTTGAAACAGTAGTAATATCTGTATAGTTAACGCTGTATGTAACTACAATACGGTGATTAATGCTGTTGAAAAGATCAATCCTTTTACGTATCATCATTGTATCGTCAACTGAACCTAAAGGCGTAACACTGTAATCAGGGATAGACAGTACAAAAACACGGTTACTTTTATTGCCGGTTAAAACTATTGCATTTTCTACAAGCCGCGTAAATCTTTCGCTGTAACCGCTTGTATCATGAAACTGGCTTTGATCGTTTACGCCAATCAACAAAGTAACGATATTAAATGGTGGCGTTGGTTTTTGCTCATCAATGGCGTTTTGCAGATCGGTGGTTGTCCAGCCGGTAGCGGCTATATATGTTAGCTTGTCTACCTGTTTCCCGGTAGCCTTCAGTAAAGCCTGTGCTTGTGCGGGAAAGCGTTCATCTTCTGCAACAGATTGCCCGATGGTATATGAATCACCCAGCGCAAGAAAGCTGTAATGATTGTAATCAACATTATTTACAGGTAGCGATGACTGATTTTCTTTTTTACATGCGTATACTGATACCAGCAATATAGCCACGATGTAAAAAGACTGTTGCAGCATTTTCCGATACATACTTTAATATACGATAAATAAGCTGTTTTTGTTTGCTTGATGGGAGCAAATAATGAATGATGTGGAATGATATATGGTGTTATTGCTCCACTTTGATTTGTTTAGTCGGATCTATTACCAACCACAGCAGCCCACCAGCTATCATTACCGCACCCACTAAAAACAAAGGATAATTAAAGTTATGGGTAGAATCGGCTATTTTACCAAACAAAAGCGACATAATAAATGCACCCATCTGTCCAAAAAAATTCATAGCGCCTGTAACGGTGCCGGTGTTGTTCCTTCCTATATCTGCGCATACAGCGTAAGATACCATTACGCCAAAAGCAAAACATCCATTGGCAGCTATAAGACAGATAACTGAAATAATATTTTGTGAAACAATGGCTGCCACGAAAATTAATAATCCACAGCAGCACAAACCGGTAAGTCCAACAAAACGGCGACCAAATGTCAACCCTTTTTTCTTTGGCAACCAGTCCCCAATAAAGCCACCTAAAAGAAAACCGCTTATGCCAATCGTAAATAAAATGAACGTAATTATTTTCATATCATTTTCAGAAAAATGCCTTCCCTCCTGCAGGTAAAGCGGCATCCATGCTACAAAAAAATAATTACTCCATTGCGCGCAGAAATACATCAGCATCAGCGCCCATAAAGTTCGGTTGCGGAAAATAATCTTCCACGATACAAGATGCTGTTCTGATGAGAACCGGCGGTTGCTTTCAATCAACTTCAATTCTTGCGGCGAAATATTTTTCATTTGTGCAGGAAAATCACGGAACCATTTGTAACAAAACCAAACCCATATCAATCCAATAAAAGCATTTACGTAAAAAGGCATTCGCCAACCATAATGCACCGCCAGTGGAACTATAATTAGTGGTGCAATAGCAGAGCCTATCTGCGAACCAATGCCCACCCAGGTAAGGGAGCGCCCGGTTTCCTGTGCAGGAAACCATCTTGATACAACTAATAATGCATTAGGATAAGTACCGGATTCTCCTATGCCAAAAAGAAAGCGGATCACCAGTAATAATACCAAGCCATTAACCATTCCCGTTAGTAGAGTACACAACGACCAGAATAAAACAATGCGTATAAACACAGCGCGGGGTCCAATACGATCACCGAGCATTCCGGATGGAATTTCAAACAATGCGTATGCTAAAGTAAACGCCGCCAACACCCAACCAAATTGTTCATTATTAAGCCCCAGGTCAGCCTTTAATCTTACACCAACAAGTGAAATACAGATACGGTCGAGATAAGTAAGTGTGGTTAAAGAACATAGTAATATTAAAACCCGGTAACGATATGGCATGTTGTATAAAATATATCCCCGTTAGTGAAGCAAATATACTTGCAG
>JBGALP010000184.1:0-10086 GCA_044223805.1 Agriterribacter sp. | reverse complement strand
TTGCGCTATGCGGTAAACCGTTCCGCACGCAATTACCTGCACGAAAATGGTTTCATGGATATTGAAACTCCTTTTCTTATAAAATCCACTCCTGAAGGGGCAAGAGATTTTGTGGTTCCTTCGCGCATGAATGAAGGTGAGTTTTATGCATTACCGCAAAGCCCTCAAACATTTAAGCAATTATTAATGGTGAGCGGTTACGACCGTTATTACCAGGTAGTAAAATGTTTTCGTGATGAAGACCTGCGTGCCGACCGGCAACCCGAGTTTACACAGATAGATTGTGAAATGAGTTTTGTGGAGCAGGAAGACATCCTGCAAATGTTTGAAGGGTTGATAAAACAGATTTTTAAAGATGTAAAAGGCATTGATTACAGTGATAACGTAGAACGGATGACATGGGAAGATGCGATGTGGACCTATGGCAACGATAAACCCGATATCCGGTTTGGAATGAAGGTGGCGAATCTTAAATTTCCTTCGTATACTTTTCCTGCAAAAGCAGCTCCTTTGAAAGAAGGTTTGGGCAGCAATTTTAAAGTGTTTACTGAAGCTCAAACAGTAGTAGCCATTGCTGTTCCGGGTTGCAGCGAGTATAGCCGTAAGCAAACAGACGAACTAACGGAATGGGTTAAGCGCCCTCAAATAGGAATGAACGGGCTTGCTTTTATTAAGGTAAACGCAGATGGAACATTTAAAAGCAGCATTGATAAATTTTATACCGAAGCGCAATTAAAAGCGATAGCAGAGGCAGCAGACGCAAAAGCGGGAGATCTTGTACTGATACTGGCAGGTGCGGAAGAAAGAACCCGCAAAGCTATAAGCGAACTGCGGCTGGAAATGGGCAGAAAGCTGGGCTTGAGAAAGGAAGATGAATTTAAACTGTTATGGATACTAGATTTCCCTTTATTTGAATATGCGGAAGATGATAACGGTCAACCGGGTCGCTGGGTAGCGAGGCATCATCCGTTTACCTCACCAAAGCCATCCGATATTGATACGATGATCAATAATTCGCCGGTGATAAAAGATGCTGCTAATTACTTAGCTCATCCTTATGCGAACATTAAAGCCAATGCATATGACATGGTATTAAACGGAAATGAAATTGGTGGTGGTTCTATCAGGATCTTTCAAAGAAACCTGCAGGAAAAAATGTTTGCTGCGTTAGGCATGAGTAAAGATGAAGCCCTGCATAAATTCGGCTTCCTGCTGGGGGCTTTTGAATATGGCGCTCCTCCTCATGGCGGCATTGCATTCGGTTTCGACAGGCTCTGTGCTATTCTAGGCGGCAGTGAAAGCATACGCGACTTCATCGCTTTTCCCAAAAATAATAATGGCCGCGACGTAATGCTTGACGCTCCATCAACTATTGACGATAAGCAACTGGAAGAGTTGTCTATTGCATTAAAAGAACAATAACAAAACGTGAACGGTTAGCCGGGGAAGATCTGTATAAAAAAATGGGTATGCAAACAACATTAAAGGTGTCTACTATATTATCCTGGATAAATATTGTGATTGGAGGATTGTTGGTTTTAATGGGTTTATTAGGCGTATTAATGGCACCTAATTTAATAATGCTGATATCAGTAGTACTTACCGGATCTATTATATTGCACAGCTATGCAGCTTTGCAGCTTCGTAAAAGCATATTAAATCCTGCGGTACCATTAAGCAGCCAAACACCAACCGGAATAAGATTTATAGGTTTCATGGCATTATTTTTTGCTATTCTTAATATTGGCAATTCAATTGTAATTATGCAGAATGCCGAAGAAGCCATTAAACAGGCAAATCTTCCTTATCAGCCAAAGGGTGTAAATCTCGCTGCGCTCGTACGTGTAGTGGGTGGATTTCTTCTGCTCTTCAGTATTGGCGTAGCAGTAAATGTTTTTTTGAGTACAAGGTTATTGAGATGGTATATGTTTTCAAAAGAAGACTGATTTGAGATTTGAAATTTTAAATCTCGAATTCGACCGTTGCGCCTAACCACGCCATCATACCTGCACCTAACGTTATAGCATCTTCATCTACATTAAATGTGGGTGTATGCACACCGGAGGTAATACCTTTACTTTGATTGGCCGAACCCAACCGGTAAAAACAACCTGGAATAACCTGCGAATAATAACCAAAATCTTCAGCCCCCATGCGCAATTCTGTTTCCTCTACATTTTCTGATCCTGCATATTCGATAGCGCTTGCTGTTGCAAGATTATTAAGCTTTTCATTATTGTATACTGTTGGATATCCTACGTCAATCAACAAATCAATTTCAGCGCCCATACTGTGAACGAGTTCAGTAGCCAGCTTACGGATAAGCTTATGCGCTTCAAACCGCCACTCTTCATCCATTGCCCTGAAAGTGCCCATGAGCTTAACCTCGCTTGGAATAACATTAGTGGTATATCCCCCCTGGAAAGAAGTAATAGATAAAACCGAAGGTGAAAATGGATTACGGTTACGGCTGATAATTTGTTGTAAAGCAACCACCAATTGCGAAGCTATCAATATAGTATCAGCCGTTTGCTGCGGCGCGGCAGCGTGACCACCTTTACTTTTTATAGTGATATAAATTTCATCCGCACTCGCCATGATCTTTCCTCCGCGAAAACGGAATTTACCTACTTCCAGTTGCGGATGCACATGCAAACCAAGGATAGCCGAAGGAGCAGGATTTTCCAATACGCCTTCTTTTATAAGAATACTGGCACCTCCGGGATTTTTTTCTTCACCTGGTTGAAATATCAGTTTTACAGTACCCTCCCACTCATCTTTTAATTCGTGCAAAATTTTTACAGCGCCTAACAAGCAGGTAGTATGCACATCATGACCGCATGCATGCATTACTCCATTATGCTTCGATTTATAGGGAATATCATTTTCTTCTGTAATAGGCAACGCATCCAGATCTGCTCTTAATGCTATCACACGTTTACCGGGATTTTTTCCTTCCAGCAAACCAACCACACCCGTTGTTGCTTTCACTTCAAAGGGTATACCCAGCGATGCCAATTGCTGCTGCACCAGCTTAGAAGTTTCAAACTCTTTATAACTCAACTCCGGATTGGCATGTATGTGACGACGGATTGTAATAAGTTCGGGCGTATATTTTGAAGCAAGCGCTTTTATCTTGTCTTTAAGCATGCTGCAAAGATAACGAATGCTTATAATCAGGCAGGCTCCGTATAAACGATCTTCGCACCCAGTAATACTCTTTCTTCCATATTGTTTTTGATGGTGGAATCTATTTCGATATGATACATATACTTATCCAGTATTTTACCATTCGTACCCAGACTCGCACTGGCAGATAAAAAATTATCAGGAACCGATGTGCCGGGAGCACAGGTAATGAATGCCACTTCTATTTCGCCGGAAGCAGCAACATGCGCTATGTGATGTTTTAGTACAAGCGCCATTATATTTTCAGTGGTATTGTTTTTATAATAAATCACAACCTGGCTCACTGCACTACCAACCGGCAATAACAGGGGCGCTATTAATGAGCCGTTATTAGACTTTCTTCCATCCTGGTAGTAATCCGCATAACCATCAGGGCCGGTAACATTATATGGCAGAAATGCAGAATAGTGCATGTATAAGGTTCTTTTTTTAGGCAATACAGGAACGGGTATTTTGGGTAACGCTATTGTCTTTTTTGCGGTTACACCTGTACGTTTTGCAGCTTTTTTCTTAACAGGAGCTTTTTTTGTTTTTGCGGTAGCCATGAGTATTTTTTTTGATGATTGAGATGAGAGGTTATAAATACAATAGATACGTGTTTTGTTACCTGGTGAGGGGTGAGCGGTCAGCGGTCAGTCTTCAGCAATCAGCCTTCAGCAATCAGCGATCAGTTTCGAATCTGTTGAGATTGTTTCTGCGAGATTTCATTTCTTTAAATACAGCATAATAGCACTTAGCAAAAAGTGCCAATAAAGAAAAAGCTATAAACGATAAACCCTCAATGACTTTGCAAATACTCCTGCAACATGATAGTAGCCGCAATTTCATCCACCATCGCTTTATCACGGCGTTGTTTCTTTTTCATCCCCATATCTATCATGGCCTGTTTGGCCATTTTAGAAGTATAGCGTTCATCAACCGTTTCTACAGGAATAGCAGGGAAGGTTTTTTTTATTTTCTCAATGATCTTCTGAACAAGCGGAGTGGCATGCGTATCAGTGTCATCAAGGTTTTTAGGTTCGCCGATGATGATTTTTTCCACCACTTCTTTTTGAAAATAAGTAGTGAGAAAGGAAATGAGTTGTGGAGATTCAATAGTAGTTAAACCTGTCGCGATGATCTGTAAAGGATCTGTTACCGCTATACCTGTACGTTTTAAACCATAATCAATTGCTATTAAACGAGCCATCAGCAAATATACAATTGCAGTAATACAATTAGGTTCTGGGTATTTATTCTAAAAAGAAGTTAAAAGGAATGATGTCTGAAAAACATATCTCCTATTACAAACAAGGCAAACACCACACTGGCAATACCATTCGCTGTCATAAAAGCGATATTTACTTTGCGTAAATCATGCGGTTTTACAATTGTATGTTGGTAAATGAGCATGCCTATAAATACTGCAACACCCATCCAGTACCATACACCAAATTGCCCAAGCAATCCAATGCTTATTACTAACAATGCGGATAAAAAATGTAATATTTCCGAAACCCTTAGCGCTTTCTTCTTTCCAACCGCTACAGGAATAGAGTGCAGGTTTTGTGATTTATCAAACGCTTCATCCTGCAAAGCATAAATAATGTCGAAGCCGCTTACCCAAAATAACACAGTAAAAGAAAATAACACAGGCAACCAATCAAACCGACCCGTTACTGCGAGATATGCGCCTATAGGAGCAAGACTTAAGCCGAGTCCTAAGACCAAATGACAAAGCGCTGTAAACCGCTTGGTATAGCTGTAACCCAACACTACTAGTAATGCCACGGGAGATAAAAAAAAGCAAAGCCGATTGATCAACAAACTGCAAACCATAAATAGCAAACTACAAACAATCGTAAAAATCAATGCGCTGTTTGCTTTAATAATACCGGCGGGAATTTCCCTGATAGCAGTACGTGGATTTTTGGCATCGAAGTTCCTGTCTAAATAACGGTTAAAAGCCATGGCTGCGCTACGGGCGAAGACCATGCAGAGGATGACGAGCACTAATTTTTTAAGAATAGGTATCCAGAAAACAAAATTAGTAATATCCCATCCCCAACCTATTGTTTTGCCCAGATTCCATTGGCCAACGGAAAAATCACTATCTATATGGGGATACATCCCTAAACAAAACCCAATCATCGCAAAGGGCATGGCGAAAATAGTATGCGAAAACTTGATTAAACTGAGATAGTTTTTAGCGGTTGACATGACTGCAAATGTACGGATTAGCTGTTAGCTTTTATTTGTCAGAACAATCCTATAAATGTACTGCCGTTCGGTTCTACATTTATCCACTACGCTGCTATCATCCGTTAAGGTTTACACCTATGTCCTCTGTCCATATTGATTTGGGCATCAAGCAAATAATCGTGACTTTTACAAAATAATAAGACTTCGATTGCATGGCAGTATCAAAGCGTAAAACAAAAACGCCTGTTATTTTAGTTACCAATGATGATGGGGTGATGGCGCCCGGAATCCGCAACCTGGTAGAAGCGGTAAAAGATATGGGGAAAGTGGTGGTGGTGGCGCCTGATAAACCACAATCCGGCATGGGGCATGCTATAACAATAGGCTCTCCGCTCAGGCTGCAGCATGTACACTTAACAGAGGGCGTAGAAGCATGGAGTTGCAGTGGCACGCCGGTTGATTGTGTAAAGCTGGCTGTTGATAAAATATTAGGCGGCAAACCCGATATATGCCTGAGCGGCATTAATCATGGCGCCAATCATTCTATTAATGTTATTTACAGCGGCACTATGAGCGCTGCTATTGAAGCATCTATCGAAAGCATTCCTTCCATTGGGTTTTCATTGCTGGATTACAGCATGGAGGCCGATTTTACTGCCGCACGCAAATATGCCCGAATCATTATTGAACAGGTATTAAAAAAGAAAGCGGATAAACATCTTTGTCTCAATGTGAATTTTCCACCGGTAGACGAAACCCTAATCAATGGTATAAAAGTGTGCCGGCAGGCTTATGCCAAATACGAAGAAGATTTTGACGAAAGAAAAGATCCCACAGGAAAAAAATATTACTGGCTCACCGGCGCCTTTAAAAATTTTGACAAAGGAAGAGATACCGATGTGTGGGCCTTATCAAATAATTATGTTAGTGTAGTGCCTGTACAATTTGATTTAACCAACTACGTTTTAAAAAGCAAACTCGAAAAAACCTTTAACAAGTGATTTTTAAAAAAGATAATCTCAGTCTGGGAATAATTATGGGACTTGTAGTTCCGCTTATAAGCCTGGTTATTTATTATTTCGTAAAGTTTTGTCCCTTGTATAGTATGGGAGAAATGTTTGATGCTTTCAGAACAAATAAGCGCTTAGTCACGGCTATAAGTATTCCGTGTTTATTTCTTAATGTAATTTTGTTTACTATTTATATCAACTCACGAAAAGACAAAACGGCAAAGGGTATTTTTGCCAGCACGTTGGTATACGCGATAGCTTCCTTATTATTCAAATTTTTAGGATAGCCTCTTAACAAACAAAACCTGGTGAAATATTATATCATAGCAGGCGAAGCATCGGGCGATCTGCATGCGTCAAATCTTATTAAAGCCTTACAACAGCAGGATACAAACGCGGATTTTCGTGCATGGGGCGGAGATATGATGGAACAGACCGGCGCTGTGGTAGTAAAACATTATCGCGATTTAGCTTTTATGGGCTTTACCCAGGTGCTGATGAACCTGCGGACTATATTCCGTAATCTTGCTTTTTGTAAAGCAGATATACTGGAGTATAAACCAGATGCTTTGATCCTGGTTGATTATCCCGGTTTTAATCTCCGCATTGCCAAATGGGCTAAAGAACAAGGTTTAAAAATCATCTATTACATATCTCCCCAGGTGTGGGCCTGGAAGGAAAACCGTGTTAAATCAATTAAGGAATGTGTAGATAAGATGCTGGTGATCCTTCCTTTTGAAAAAGAATTTTATGCCAAATGGAACTATGAAGTAGAATATGTGGGTCATCCATTGGTAGAAGTGATAGATGCATTCAAACAAACCACAACTGCTGATAAGAATAGTACTACTGATTTATTTTCTTCGGATAAAATCATTGCATTATTACCCGGCAGCCGCAAACAGGAAATATTAAAAAAACTGCCGGTTATGCTGGAAGTAAGTAAATATTTTCCGGAATATACTTTTGTTGTAGCCAAAGCGCCCGGGCAGGATGATGTGTTTTACAATGACATGCTAAGGGAGTATGCCAACGTAAAAAGCGTAAGCGGAAAAACCTACCATTTACTTATGCACGCAAAAGCAGCGCTGGTTACTTCGGGAACGGCTACCCTGGAAACGGCTTTATTTGGTGTGCCCGAAGTAGTTTGCTACAAGGGAAGTGCAGTAGAGTATGAAATAGCTAAACGGATTATCAAAATAAAATACATTTCGCTGGTTAATCTTATTATGAACAAACTGGTGGTGAAGGAATTGATTCAGCACGAGCTGACTGTAGAAAATGTGAAGAATGAACTCAGCCAACTGCTTACCAGCGCAGACAGGAAACAGCAACTTTTGCAGGATTATGCCGCACTTAGAAACCTGCTCAGCCAGGGCGGTCACGCTTCTTTTAACGCGGCAAAAGCCATCAGCAACTTTTTGCAAAACGGATAATCATCACTACAATAGCAAAGAGAAATAAAAAAATAGAAATGCGGTTAATACCGTGCATGTATTTGGTAAAAGAAGAATCATCGCGATCGGGATCTTTCTTCTTAATAAAAAGATACTCTGAAACCTGCCGCCAGATACCCATGATGAATTGTTTGTGTAAAGGTAGAAAATTAGCAAATGTATTAAGCTGTCTAAAACCGAATAAGAAATAAGGTTTCCGACCTTTGGAAGTTTGGAAACCTTACACACCTGCAAGCCCCTTTCGTGTCTCACGAATTTGGGCAACGAATCATAACCTTCACTTGCGTAATTTTGCTTTATGAAATACCAGACAGGCGATAAGATTTTAATACTACATTCTGACGAAGAAGGAGAGATCATTGATATCATTAATGAGAAGATGGTAATGGTAAATGTAAGAGGCGTAAAATTTCCGGTATATACCGATCAGATTGACTTTCCTTATTTTAAAAGATTTTCGCAAAAGAAAAGTGACATCAAAAAACCGAAACAATTTATTGATGATGTAAAAAAAGAAAAATCCACGGCTAAGTATAAAGTAGCCGACGGAGTGTGGTTGTCTTTTTTACCCGTGTTTGATAAAGATGTATTTGATGATGATATTGTAGAGAAGTTCAAATTATACCTGGTTAATCAAACCAATTACGCGTTTCACTTTACATATGTACTTTCATACAATAACAAAGTAGATTTTGAACTGAAAAATGAAGTAGCCGCACTCAGCGATTTTTACCTGCACGATGTACCTTTTGAAGGACTGAATGACATACCCAAATTCTCTTTTGAGTTTTCGTTACAGGTACCGGATAAAACCAAAGCGGAATATTTTGAGGCGATGCTGAAGCCCAAAGCAAAGCAGGTTTTCAAGCAGATTGAGGAAATGCGCACCAAACAGGAAGCCTCTTTTTCTTACCAGTTATTTGAGCAATACCCCGATAGAATAGCAGAGGAAAAACCAGATTTGAGTAAACTCTCCGCTGCCGGTTACAAAATTCATTCATCCGGAAAAACAAAATCATCCGCTCCACCACGCACTGTAATTGATCTGCATATTGAAAAGCTGAGCGATAACTGGCAAAAAATGGGCAACGCTGAAAAACTGGATCTGCAGCTAAAAGAATTTGAAAAATATTATGATCTCGCATTGCAGCATCACCAATCTATATTGATTGTAGTGCATGGTGTGGGTACAGGAAAATTGAGGGATGAGATACATGCTATACTCCGTTCTAAAAAAGAAGTGAAATCGTTTGTAAACCAGTTCCATCCTTCTTTTGGCTACGGCGCTACAGAAATATATTTTTAGCTATACATTAATTAAACAAACTATTGATGCTGTCGGATAAAAAATTAGCAAGAATTGCCGGTTTGTTATACCTGTTTGTAATTGCAACCGGTTTATTCGCCGAGGTATTTGTGCGTCAGGCATTGCGTGTTCCGGGCAATGCTATGGCTACAGCGCATAATATACAAGCGTCAGAACAATTGTTTCGTTTAGGGCTGGTGGCTGATTTAATTAATTTTATTCTGGGGTTGCCTTGTGTACTTATTATATACATTTTATTTAAGCATGTAAATAAATGGCTGGCTTCACTGGCGTTAATCTTCGTAATTATTCAAACAGCTATTATAGCAGTTAATTTACTTAACCAAATAACGCCTTTGCTTTATTTGGAAAATGATGTTTACCTGCAATCGTTTTCACCGCAACAATTAGCCACACTATCTCTGCTTTCACTTAATACACAGGCGCAGGGTTATGGCATAGGGCTGGTGTTTTTTGGTGTGTATTGCCTGATTGTGGGTTATCTTGTTTTCAAATCGAAGCGGGTTCCTGCAATAATCGGAATATTGTATGTATTATCAGGATTGTGTTACCTGGTAAACAGTTTTACAATGCTGTTGTCGGCAAACTTCTCTAATCCTTTATTTGTTTACCTGGCAGTACCCATTTTTATAGGAGAGCTGTCTTTTTGCCTGTGGTTACTGATTGCAGGTGTCAAACCAGCTTATGAAAAGATTGACCGTTGAATTAAAATGCGCTTTAAAACCGGATGTTCACCCGCCTGCTATACCTCTTTTACTCCCTTTATAACCAAGCTTAATGCTGTCAGTTATCAATCACCTGAACACTTAATTTGTATTTGTTGTATAGGGTAAGTATATTCATGGTCTTAACTATAAACTCAAAAACCATGAACTTCATCGATCGTTTATCCGTTGGTTGGGAAATATCAAAAAACAGTTTT
>JBGALP010000183.1:0-10125 GCA_044223805.1 Agriterribacter sp. | reverse complement strand
CTCAGCAATACTTACATTTTTGCTATTCCAAACCGGATAATTACTTCCAGTTATAATTAGGCTTATCTCCCATTTCAAAAACCAATTGATTGCCATTCACAATCTGCTCGTGACTGATAAAAGGTTTATTTAATGGTTTACCATCTAATATTACCTTCTGAATATATTTATTATCGGCGGAAATATTTTTTGCAGTAATAGTAAAGGTTCTTGCTTTTCCCTCGGCGGTTTTAAAACGCATGGTGAGCGAAGGAAACTGAGGAGCTCCTATAGCATATATACCTGAAGCAGGACTGACAGGATAAAAACCCATCACGCCAAAAATATACCAGGCTGCCATTTGTCCGCAATCTTCATTACCATTAATACCTATAGGTTGGTTACGGAAGTTTTCTGTTACATGCTTTCTTACCAGTTCCTGCGCTTTCCACGGCTCTCCACAATAATCGTACAAATAAATGTAGTGATGTCCCGGCTCATTATCATGACGGTAATGCTTACCCGCAAAATTCTCATCCAGCTTTGCTGCAAATTTCTCCTTGCCCCCCATCATGTCTATCATGCCCTGTGCATCGTGCATGGCCCCAAAGGCATATGTCCACTGGTCGCCTTCTGTAAATCCTTCCCATTTACCTAGTTCATTTTTTGCATCAAAGCTGCCATCTGCTTTGCGTGGAAGCATAAAACCGGTTGAAGGATCGTACAGGTTTTTATAATTGGTGCTCAGTTTCATCAGATAGTTGTAGTCATCTGTTTTGTTTAATTTATGGGCTACCTGTGCTACAGCATAATCATCAACGGAGTACTCAATAGTACGGGATACTGACTCAGCGGATTTATCAACCGGCACATAACCCAGTTTTTTAAACCAGGTAACACCAGCCTGCGCTTCATAGTCTGTCCACGGATCACGATCTGCATATTTTAAACCCGTATCATTCAGCGGTGGATCCATGGCATCATGCAGCAAAGCTTTGTATGCAAGATCAACATCATATCCTCTGAATCCCTTTACATAAGCGTCCGCAATTACTTCATCAGCATGGGTACCGATCATGATATTCGTTTCCGCCGGATTGGGCCACATAGGCAAACGACCACCTTCTTTGTACATCTGCAGCATAGCGTTTACCATAGGGTTCACACGTTCTGGTTGTGTAAAGATGAGTAACGGATGTAAGGCCCTGTAAGTATCCCACAAAGAAAAGTCGGTGTATGAGTTGCCTTCATGCACCTTATCATCAAAGCCACTGTAATATTTACCATATTCCGACATCTCGCGCGGAAACTGCATCGTGTGAAACATGGCGGTATAAAAAATTGCTTTTTGATCTTCGGTTATACCATTAACTGATATTCGGCTTAAACTGTTTTGCCAAATGCTGCGGGTAGATTGCACAAGTGTGTTGAACGTTTTCCCTTTCAATTCTATTTCCAGGTTTTTGCGTGCCTGTTCTATACTTATAAATGATGTAGCGATGCGTACTTCAACCACTTCTTTTTCTTTGGTAGCAAAATCCACATACGCTCCCATTCTTGTACCATATTGTTCTGTTGAACCTTTGTTTACATCATTATTATCCCATGTACCAAACGATGCAAAAGGTTTGCTGAACTGCACTACGAAGTAACCTTTAAAATTGGGAAGCTCAGGTCCGATCTGAGCCGACATTCGATCTGGATTGTAACCGGTTATTTCATTCTTTGCTTTATTGATGTTTACATATCCTTTTAGCGTTTTTAAACGATGGGTATAATCATTTGCCCAATGTTTAATATCAGCATTCAGGTTAATACCCTGCAGAATGATGCGTGCATTTTGCGAAGCCGGATAAGTAAACTTGATTATTCCGCAATGTGAAGCGCCTGCTATTTCGCCTTTTATTTTTTTATTATCAGCAGCGTTCATTACTACTGAATAATAATATGGCTTTGAGATTTCATTTTTATGATCGAAAGTTAAACCACGATCGGCAGGTAATAATTTGAGATCGCCTATCTGTGGCATTACGGAAACATAGCCATAATCACCCATCCACACGGTTGGCTGATGCGAAGCCAGAAACCCGATAACAGAATCAGTTTCATAAAAATAGTTCATCCGGCTCATGTAGTTTTCGCCGGTTTGGGCTACAAAGTTGGTCATACCAAATGGTGTACCCACCGAAGGCATGGTGCCACCACCATCAAGCCCTTTAGCAAAGCCGGTAGAAGCAGTTCCTATCAGGGGATTTACATAATCAACTTCCTGTTTTTTTATTGTTGCTTTTTGTGCGAAACTGTTGCCGCCAATTATAAACAGCATTACGGCGAGTGAAGAAAATCTTTTCATTAGTATGGGCAAGGTTGCCGGGTTTTAAGAATGTATGAATTGGCAGTAAAGAAAACACATTTGCGGTATATGCCCAACTTTAAATCTTAATAGATATAAAACCACCCTCATTGTAATTGCAGCAGAATAATCAGTAAATTTATTGCTGCTTTTAAATTGCCTGCATATGAATGCTATTAATCTTGATGAACTCCTTCAGCAATACAAGTCGGGTTATAGTTTAGAACAACCATTTTATACAAGCAGTGAGGTTTTTGAAGCCGAGTGGGAAAACATTTTTAAAAAACACTGGTTGTATGCGGGTAATACCGCTCAATTAAAAAAAGCCGGAGATTATTTTTTATACCACCTGCGTAATGATTCCATTATCATTATACGTGATAATGATGGAAAGGTACATGCACATTATAATACCTGTACGCACAGAGGATCGGCTATTTGTTTACAGGACAAGGGACATGTTGCCAAATTTATTTGTCCTTATCATCAATGGGTTTTCGACAAAAACGGCACTTTACTGAATGCCAGGATGATGCCTGACGATTTTTGTAAAGAACAATATAACCTGCGACCGGTTCGTATACATGTAACAGAAGGATTGATATTTATCTGCCTCGCAGAAAACCCTCCCGCGTTTACCCATATTCACAAAAGCTTATCCCCTTATTTAAAACCATATGCCATTGATAACGCTAAAGTAGTGTGTATAAAGCACTATACATTAAATGCCAATTGGAAATTAGTGGCTGAAAATTTCAGGGAATGTTATCACTGTGGCGGAGCGCATCCGGAATATTGTAAAGCAGTAATTGGGGCTAATTTACGGGAAGAAGTTGTTGCAATTACATCAACCAAACAAAAAAAATGGAAAGAAAATGGGTTGGAAACAACATTGATTGAAGTAAAAGATGGCACAACCACCTATGCGATTCGTTATCCGTTACGACCAGGGGTGGAAAGTTATAGTGTAGATGGAAAGAAAATTTCAATACCAATGGGCTTGCATAAAGACTACGATGCGGGTGTAGTTGGATTAGTAAATTATCCAAACTTCTGGATGGATGCGGTAAGCGATTATATATGGACTATGAAAGTTACGCCTGTTGATGTATGTACAACCGATGTAGAGTTTTGCTGGCTGGTAGATGAAAATGCTGAAGAAGGAAAAGACTATACGACAGAACGATTAACTGAATTTTGGGAAATTACGGGTGCGCAGGATGGCACCCTTTGTGAGAATAATTTTAAAGGAATACGCAGTAACGCATATCGCCCAGGGCCATATGCACCGGTAGAAGATCAGGTAATCAATTTTGTAGATTGGTGTATACAAGCACTGAAAGCCCGTTAAGCAGGTTTGTTTTCTTTTTTTAGAAACAAACTCAAAAGCACTATAACAATTAATACTATTACTGCATTAATCAAAAACACATCGGCCACTTTCATTTGTTTATCCAAAAAATATTGTACCCAAAAATTACCGGCGATAGCGCCTGCGCCAAAATAAGCGGCATATAAAAGCGATTGTCCCGTAGCCAACCATTTTTCGCTCACTAATGTATTGATGTACTCCACGCATACCACCCAAAAAAGGCTCCAGCTAAGCCCATGCAATAATTCCACCGGCAACGTGGCAATTGGTATTTTAATAACATAATATAATATCAGCCGCACCATGGTTGCTATTACCGTTATTAGTAAAGTTGTTTTTAGCCCAAAACGTAAGATGATGCGTGCAGAAAAATAAAACACAGGCAGTTCGCACAAGCCCTGGAATGACAATCCGTAACCAACCAATGAGTCAGACGCGCCATTATCTTTTAAATAAGCAGAATAGAAATTCCAGATGGCTGTAGCGCCTACTGATACAAGAAAAACACAGCACAATAAAAAAAGTAACGACGGGTTTTTGATGATATCCCACACATTAGCATAGATGGCGGTTTGTTCAGCTTCACTTTTTTCATGCTGCAACCAGAAACTGAAAATGAATGCAAGAAACATCGTTATAGCTGAAACCATAAAAATAACGGTGATATTAGCTGCATCAATTACCTGCCCGGTAATGATGGCCGAAAAAGAAAAACCTACAGCACCATAAAAACGCAATGTGCCATATGAAAATTCCGGGTTTTGTTTTGCAATTTCCAATGCCACACTATCCAGCACAGGTTGAAGCGTGTTGTAAAAAAGCGACATAATCAGCGTTACAAAAATTAATTCCACGAAACCAAGATCCAGCAGAAAGCCTATATAGCTGATGGATGCCAATAATGCCGAAACGATGAGTGTTTTTTTATGACCTAATCTATCAGCCATAAATCCATAAAGTGGCTGCACGGCAAACATCATAATGGGAGCTATACTTAATATAACCGCACTTTGTGCATTGGTAAGTCCTTTATATAAACAATAGTCGTATAATTTAGGTAGCCAGGCACCTGTAGAGCAAAACACAAGAAAATAAATAATGCGGATTATGGTAGCTTTCGACATTACTATTTGTTTAGAAGGAATTTATATCTTTTTGCTTATTCAATAAATATAACATTTTTGTTGGCTGAGGTAGCATGCAATATTTGTTTAAGCCGATAACATTTTTGATTGAAGTTGACATTATTAAAAAACGCCAACCCAACCTTTTGTTTTTCTACAACGTATGTAATGCTTTTATTCCTCCCAAACCCTCACCCCTATTGGTTTTTACAAAAAATAATTTTCGTTTAATGCAATGGTTTTGAAACTTTCATTGTCACTCGCTTAACTAAGGTTTATTAATCATTATTTTTTCCAACCCAAATACTTTATCATTATGCTCAAACATTTTATTGCGGCAATCTGCTTTTGGTATTTGTCAGGTTGCAGAATAGATCCACCACCGCCTAAAGAAACAGAAGGATATGCACCGGTATATGGCGAAAAAGCTAAAGCATCCTCTATCAGTTTTCAGCAGCCGGAGTCAATCCAAAATGCAGGTAAGATCTATGTTAAGGGTCAGCTTTTATACCAGGTTGACAATGGCAAAGGCATCCATGTCATTTCTATTGCCGATCCGGCGCACCCCGAAAGGAAAGGCTTTATACCCATTGCCGGAGTGCAGGAAATAAGTATACGCAACAACTCGCTGTATACAAATACCTATAATGACCTGCTGGTATTGGACATCAGTTCGCCAACAAATATAACCGTAACCAAAACCATAGAGAATGCCTTTACACTTGTGTCAACGGCAGTGCCACCGGAGTCGGGTTATTTTGAATGCATTGATCCATCCAAAGGCATGGTAATAGGCTGGACAAAAAAGAAAATTCAATCACCCCAATGTAAATTTTAAATACAATGCGATACCTATACATACTCTTTTTTATACTCGCAGTAACCGCAGGCTGCGAAAAAAATGACAACAGGTCGAGTGCTTCCACCACGGGCAAAGGAGGGTCTCTTGCAAGATTTACTATTTCGGGTGAATACCTATATGTAGTGGATGGGGATGAATTACACACCTTCAGCCTGCAAAATCCCGGCGCTCCGGTGCAAGTGAATTCGTTAAAGCTTGGCTTTAATAATTCAATAGAAACAATATATCCGTGGAAGGATAAATTATTTATTGGATCGAAAGATGCGTTATACCTCGTATCTATAGCTAATCCTGAACAACCCGAGGTTAAAGGGATTGCTTCACACTTGCGTGCCTGCGACCCGGTGGTTGCCAACGATAAATATGCCTATGTAACGGTAAGAACAGGCAGCTTTTGCCAGGGTACTGTAAATGCCTTGTATGCATACGATGTAAGTGGCGGAATTGAATCTCCTGATCGGGTATTTGAAGGAAATATGAATAATCCTCAGGGGTTGAGTTTGTACAATAATTATCTGTACGTATGTGATGGAGCAGCAGGTTTGGTTATCCTGGATGTGCATGATGGCGCAAAGCCAGCAAAGATTACAACAATAGAAGGTTATACTTTTTTTGATTGTATTGCCGATGGAAACGTGCTTATCTGTATGGTAGAAAAAGGAATGGTGTTGTATGATATTAATAGTCCTGCTGATCCAAAGAAATTGTCTGAAATATTTAACTGACGGTTGCTGCCATGAAAAAAATGCTCCTCATTGCTTTATTGGTATCATGCTGTTTATTAACACGTGCACAGCGTATACAAAAAACATCATTGCTTAAAAGTTTACCGTTGTCTTTTACTCCATTATCATTTTGGGACAGCGATATCAGCGCCTCTGCCGGAATAGAATATCGCTTTCATCCATCTTTTGCTGTAAGAGTTGCCGCAGATTATATCTATGGAGATTATTCGTGGGAGCGTTCAAAAACAAGTGGGTTCCGCTCCCGGCAGGAGTTTCGTTATTACATAGCCGGCAACAAACTCATCAACAGCCGGTCAAAAGTATGGCCTTATATATCTATTGCTTATGGCAATAAATGGGTAAACACAAAATTTTCCGATTGGTATTATATGAGTGATAATGGACAGGGATATGAAAGATGGCGTACTTATGTAACGCACAATCACGAATGGCATCTGTTAGGAAGAACAGGAATGCAATCAGCATTTGGCAGGCAGAAAAGGTTTTTGTTTGATATAAGTTTGGGCGTTGGTGTTACGCACGACAGAATTTCGTTTTCATTTCCGGATGGGGAGGATCTGCGATCGCAGGTGTTAACAGATTACAATAGGGGGTTTGAGAGAACCAACAGTTTTAATAAGCACAGCGGAAAATTTACCGGATTTAATTTTGAAGCCTGTTTTGGATACCGGTTGTTTAGATAGGTACAACATAAATGGCATAAAGTTTTAGTCCGTAACATAAAATAGCTGTTATTCTTTTATCATTATTTACAATCACACAAAACACGACTGGTTGAGATACCAATATTATCAAAATAGCGCTCCCGGTTCTGAGTAACTCCCTTGTTCCAATAGTTAGCAAAGTGAAGACGATTTGAATCATGATTATTCATTCTTAATGTAGGATAAGAGATCATCAACAGCATTTTGTCTCTTCTTGTTTTGGTGTGATAAACTAATCATGTCTTATTCGCGGATATCTATATTCATTTATACTAACGGTGAAGGGATACTTTCCAAATTACCGCTGCATTTTTTCACCTCACCCCTCAACTCCCCTACTCCACCTACGGTGTAGAGGGTAGCATGGTGCGACAATTTGGAATGCGCCTGGCTGAAATACGGGCAACGAAGCATATCTTTACCTTAACTAATAACCATTATATGCCATCAAAGAAAAAAGCAACTTCACAACCACAACCCAGTCTTTTTGAAAAAATCAGCGGTATTGCTTCAGAAATTAAAACAGACATTGTTGCCGGTACCAGCGCGGTGGTAGAAACCATCACTGAAAAATTTTCCAAAACAAAAAAAGCTGTTGTTAAAAAGGTAGCTTCTAAATCAAAGCCTGTAAAAAAAGCAGCCAGGAAAGTAGAGAAGAAAGTGAAGAAGGTTGCTAAAAAAGCAGCTCCGGCAGCAAAGAAGGTGGTTAAAGTTGTAAAGAAAGCAGCAAAAAAAGTGGCAAAAAAATCTCCGGCTAAAAAGAAAGCCGCGCCAAAGAAAAAGGCTGCAAAAAAATAATACCAATATTTCCTTTGTTAATGTACTTACGCATCAATGAATAAATCATTTATTGCAGGGTATGCTTTTGTGTTAGCATTCCTGTTTTCCTGCCGCACTACTGTTGCCAATAAGCCTGAAGACTATGCTTTGCTTGAACATAAAGACGACTGGAGTCATCATTATGCTTTTGGCAGTCCATCATGGGATGGCTTTGAACGCTTTGAAGGAAACCCGGTGTATGAAGGCCGGAAGGGTATGGAATGGCCGGTAAATGGTTTCTTATTCAGCGATCCCGTAAGTAAGCAATGGTACCTTTACATAGGTGAATACAGGGAGAATTACCTGCTGGAAAATAATACGGGTCGTAAAGACCTCAACTGCGCGATTTATGTTTCTGCTGACAGGGGCAAAACCTGGACTAAAAAAAGCGATCTCTTCGGACTTAATACCAAAGCATACGGCGGATTGAATATAGAAGCGCCTGATGTGATGGTGATATATGCCGACGGCAAATATCACATGATCTTTGATTTGGTTCCAGCTAATGCTACATGGGGAAATACAGATACATCCGGGTTAGGATATGCAGTTGCCGATAAACCCGAAGGACCTTTTGTGATTTCAGAAAAACCTTTGAAGATAAACACCGCTTACAAAAGCAATCCGAAGTTGGGCAAATATGCGAGGATGTATGCGCCCATGATTATTAAACGTAAAAACGATTGGGCTATCCTACATATGTTCGACACGCAGCCCGCCCGGGCATGGTGTCTTGCAGTGGCTACTTCCAGCCAACCGGAAGGGCCTTACAGCGATTCAAAAATTGTATTGAATGTGGAAGCGTCCAACAATCATCCACCTTTGCAGGAATTTTATCCCGCATTTATGCATGATGGTTATGTATATTTTCCTGCTACTTCGGTTGCCATTAACCGCAATTACCAATCGGTATACAGGGTTAAGATAGAAGAACTGACTGACAGTTCTAAATATGAATTGTTCAGCAGTGGATCTTTTTTTCATGGAACACAGGATACACATGAATATGCAGGTATATGGGGACAAACATTTACAGGATTTGTACAGGATGATTCTTTGTATATCATGTATCCATCTAAAAACAAGATCAATTACGGAACCATTAATCTTGCCAAAGCTTCCTGGTCTCATTTCTTTCGGGAGAAAGGCTTCAGGCTATCTTCTCATGAAGAAAAGTCTTTTACATACATTAAGAAGGCTGTGAGTTTTAAAGGATTAACCACCAACTTTTCTGCCCAGGGCACAGTTCACTTTATGTGGGATTTTAATGCTCCTCTTGATATCAGCGACGGTTGGGGCAAATTTTCTCTACACGATAATAAACCCGATTACAAAGAAGTAGTTGTTAACAAAAATGGATGGAAAGTTACGGTTTACGATGGCTCTGCCAGACCCATTATGTCTGACTCAGGCTTGATCAGTAAATGGAATGATAGAAACAACCAGTTAGTTATTGAAAAGCAAAGCGACGAATTTGTTTTAAAAATAAATAATGAACAATGCTGGCATGGCAACTTAAAAACAAAACCGGGTATTGTTGGCATTGCGGTTGATCCGCATGGTTATATTGCGGTTGATCAATTTGAGTTAAATAGTTCACAGGTTGAGGGTTCGGTAACCTATGGTTTTTATGAAGCATTATTGAGTGCGGGCAACCAGGATAGCGCCTGGACTTTTACTCATGATTCAACATTTTTAAATGGAAGAGGTGCTATCTCAAGAAAAGATTCAGCAATTGGAAAATGGATTTTTGATGGAAAAGGTTTTGAATGGTATGCACCCAAAGGTCCCGCATATGGCAAAGTAAATATTTACCTTGATGGACATTTATTACAAACGATTGATCTGGAAAGTTCGACTGCCCATAAGTCTGCACCACGATATATATCCGGTAAACTTTCTTTTGTAAAGCATAATGTGTTGATTCAATCCGTCAGCAAAAAAATGCCGTTAGACTGCATACGTGTTTTGCTCTAAAACCAATATTACCCGTCAACTATCGCAGTTGTCCATTCAAATTCAATCTATAGAAACATAACCTGCCAGTACATACTGGCGGGGTTATTATTGTTCAATCAATGTCGTTGACTTAAGGTTACAATTGTTTGTAATTCATAGAAGGTGGTTTCTTTTTTATTTTTTTCCTGGTGAATTTTCTGTTTGGTC